>USJQ01000082.1 GCA_900554985.1 uncultured Collinsella sp.
GCCCGATGGCATGTTGCCCAAGGCAGTCTCTGCCGTCGAGGCGATTACCCAGCACGAGACCGACGAGGCCTAAGTGAACACGAGCGCCTTCTATGACGTCCTGCTAATCGGCGGCGGGGCTTCAGGCCTCGCCGCCGCCATTACGGCCGCACGTGCTGGCAAAAGCGTCTGCATCGTTGAGCGCGATGTCGCCTGCGGCCTAAAGCTCCTTGCGACCGGTAACGGCCGCTGCAACCTCTCCAACGAATCGATTGATCCTCAGCGGTATAACCACCCCGCATTCGTCGAATCTGTCATGGGCCCCCAACCCGAACAAGAGCTTATGGGTTTCTTCTCCTCGCTGGGCATCATGACAACCTCCGAGGAAGGCCGGCTATACCCGCGCTCCCTTCGCGCAGAATCGGTGCGCGACGCGCTTCTCAACGTTTGCGACCGCCTAGGTATTACCTTAATCTGCGGAGCCAACGTTGCCTCGGCGCACAAAGCTTCCGAAGGCTGGACACTCCAAATAGACCGTCCAGCGCGGGCGCTCAAGGCAAAAAAGCACGACGACCGAAAATCGGAGCTCCGCTCGCTTCGGAAAGCGCTCGCCGATGTCCCTCGCAAGAACGAGGCCCTGGAGGCACATGCCGTAATTATCGCCACGGGTGGCAACCCCACCGGTATCGCCGATACGTTTGGCCTCCCCCTCACTTCGCTGCGCCCCATCCTCTGCCCCGTATCGGCAACGGTCGTCGGCGATCGGGCGGCACTCAAGACGTTGGACGGCCTGCGCGTCCGCGCCCGCTTGACGCTCGCCCGCAATCATAATGAGCTCTGGCACGAAGACGGTGAAGTCCTGTTTCGAACCTTCGGTATCTCGGGCGTCGCTGTCTTCAACCTCTCCCGTCGTATCCAGCGCGGCGATACGATCCTGCTCGACGTTTTCCCCGACCTCTCTAAAGACGAGTTGCTCGATATGCTTAACCGGCGCGTTAAGCTGCTCGGCGGCTTTTCGCCCCGCGATCCCCGTTGGCTCGACGGCATGCTCGCCCCGCAACTCTCCCGCGTCGTCTGCACAGCGTTCGAGCAGTGCCATCCAGGCTCCAACGATGTCATCCACCTGGTCTCGATCCTCAAGCATTTTAAGTTGCTCGTCGAAGGAACCGCCGAGGAGCGCTCGGCGCAGGTCACGCGTGGTGGCGTATCTGTCGAGAGCATCTCAACACCCAGTCTACGCGCGCGCAGCGTTGTCGACACCCCGCTTTACGTCTGCGGCGAAGCGCTCGACATCGACGCCGATTGCGGAGGCTTTAACCTTGCGTGGGCATGGCTCTCGGGCATTCGCGCTGCAAGCAGCCTGTAGCCGCGCAGTCTATAATCAAAAACGCATTCGGGCCGTCTGGGATACCGGACGGCCTCTTTCTTGCCTCTAAGGAGACCTCGATGATTGAAATCACCCAAGTCAACGCGTCGCTCGATGAAGCCGGCGATGAAAATGCCTGCCTCATTGTTGGCAAGCGAGTCGCCAAGCGCGTCCTACGTTGCAAAGACTCCGAGATCAAGTCCATCGAGCTCCACCGCAAGTCAATCGACGCTCGCAAAAAACGAGACGTCCATTTTATCCTGAGCTTTCGTGTTGAGCTGACCAGTCCCCACCTCGAGCGAGAAGCGGTCGACAGCGTTTCCGAGCGTGACCGCTCGCGCGTACGCGCGATAAAAGACGATGGGTCTTCATTCCCCACCCCCGTCTCCGACGCACCTCAAGAACGCCCTGTCGTTGTCGGCGCCGGATGCGCTGGCCTTTTCGCCGCGCTAACGCTCGCCAAAGCAGGTCTTAAGCCCTTGTTCATCGAGCGCGGCGACCCGGCATTTCGCCGCTCGCATGCGATCGACCTCTTTCTAAAGGAGCGCATCCTCGACCCCGAGAGTAATACCCAGTTTGGTCTGGGCGGCGCGGGGACCTTCTCGGACGGCAAGCTCAATACGGGAACAAAAAATCCCGCCCATCGCCTTATCCTCGAAACCTTCGTCGAGGCGGGTGCGCCCCGCGATATTCTGTGGGATGCCAAGCCGCACATTGGCTCCGACATCCTTCCCACGGTTGTCACCGCTATATCCCAGCGCATCGAGCAGCTCGGAGGTATCGTCCGTTATCGAACAAAGCTCGTCGACATTCACATCGACGCGTCTGGCGCCATCACCGGTATTGATGTCCAATCGTCCCAAGACGCCACTTACGAGCCAATCGAGACAAAGCACCTCATCCTCGCCTGCGGGCATTCTGCTCGCGATATTTTTGAGCTCCTTAAGGACCACAACGTGGCCCTCGCACAAAAGACCTTTGCCATGGGCGTTCGCATCGAGCATCCGCAGCGCGACATCGACCGAGCCCAATATGGAGCCTTGGCGGGACATCCTGCCCTCGGAGCAGCCCCCTACAAGCTCGTCGCCCATCTTCCCAACGGCCGCAGCGTGTTCTCGTTTTGCATGTGCCCCGGCGGGCAGGTTGTCGCCGCCTCTTCCGAGCAGGGCCACCTGTGCGTCAACGGCGCCAGCCTCAATGCCCGCGACGGACGCAACGCAAACGCCGCCCTGCTCGTTAACGTCACGCCTGAGGACCTTCCCAACGATGACCCGCTCGCCGGCATCGAGCTCCAACGTGCCTGCGAGGCGGCCGCCTATCGCCTGGGCGGTTCCAACTGGAACGCACCGGCACAACTCGTCGGAGATTTCCTCGCAGAACGCGCCAGCAAGGCGCCCGGAAAGGTAAAGCCCACCTATCCGCTCGGTGTGACCTGGACGGCAATTGACGAAGCCCTGCCGCAGCATATCGTCGAGTCGCTCCGCCTGGGACTTCCCCTACTCGGAAAAAAGCTACGAGGTTACGACCGTCCCGATGCCGTTCTTACCGGCGTGGAGACTCGTTCGAGCTCACCGGTCACTGTCACCCGAGACCGAACGTGCCATGCCGTGTCGACCCCGGGCCTCTACCCTTGTGGTGAGGGAGCTGGATATGCCGGCGGCATCATGAGCGCGGCCACCGACGGCATTCGTTGTGCCGAAGCCCTGATCGCAGACCTCTAACGCACGAATTCCAGCGCGCAAAAGACATAGGCCCCGAGCTCCACAGGGAACTCGGGGCCTGTTCGCTATTTCTTAAACCGTGCACCCTGGCGTTTTCTGCCCGATGCGAACGTGGAACCCTTGCGGGCCTGCAAACGCAAGCGCTCGATCGTCTCGTCCTCAGACGCACCCTCGAGCATCGCCCGAATCTGAACGACGGCATCGCGCAGGCGCGCCGCCTCCTCAAAGTCCATGGCGGCAGAAGCGTTACGCATATCCTCTTCCATGGTTTCGACGATCCGCACAAGCTCGTCATGCGGCAGTTCTTCCAACTGCTCCGCAAGTGTCTGCTCGGGCGCCACCGTTTCCGGCACACCGCCCTCGCCCGACTCATCGGGCGTATAGAATGCGCCATGGCCAAGAGAGTCGCCCTTCGAGCGTCCTTTGGAGCCCACAGTTTTTTCGGCCTCGGCAATAAAACTTGAGATGTCGTTGATGGCCTTGCGCACTGTCTTGGGCACAATGCCATGCTCTTCGTTATATGCCATCTGAATCTCGCGACGGCGCTGCGTCTCCTCGATGGCCTCTTTCATCGAATCGGTCACAACGTCCGCATACATGATGACTTCGCCATCGGCGTTACGGGCCGCGCGGCCAATCGTCTGAATCAGCGAACGGCGGTTGCGCAAGAATCCTTCCTTATCGGCATCGAGAATTGCCACCAGTGAGACCTCGGGAAGATCCAAGCCCTCGCGAAGCAGGTTGATGCCAACGAGAACATCGATCTTGCCCTCGCGCAGCGTTCGCAGGATCTCGACACGGTCCATTGTCGCCGTATCAGAATGCATGTAATTGACCTTAATGCCCGCATCAAGCAGATGGTCGGTCAGGTCCTCGGCCATGCGCTTGGTCAACGTGGTCACCAGCACGCGCTCCTTGCGGGCAACGCGCTCGCGAATCTCGTCCTCAAGATCGTCAATCTGACCGCGAACCGGACGCACATCGATCTTGGGATCGAGCAGACCGGTCGGACGAATAATCTGCTCAACGTCGTTTTGGCTCACCCGCAGCTCATAGTCGCCCGGTGTTGCCGAAACGTAGATGAACTGGGGTATCCTTGCCTCAAACTCATCGAAACGAAGCGGGCGGTTATCGAGCGCCGAGGGCAGGCGAAAACCGTGTTCCACCAGTGTCACTTTACGCGAGCGGTCACCTTCGTGCATGCCGCGAATCTGCGGCACCGTCACATGGCTCTCATCGATGATGCAGAGCATATCCTTGGGAAAGTAATCGATTAGGGTAAACGGCGGCTCACCCGGTTTGCGACCGTCCAGATGACGCGAGTAGTTCTCGATGCCGTTGCAAAAGCCCATCGTCTCGAGCATCTCAAGATCATAATCGGTGCGCTGCTGCAGACGCTGCGCCTCGAGCAACTTGTCGGTCGCCTTGAGCTCTGCGACGCGCTTCTCGCACTCTTCGCTGATCGATTTCAGAGCCGCCTTGACCTTAGGCTTCTCGGTCACGTAGTGCGATGCCGGCCATACGGGGATGGCCTCGTACTCACGAAGCATCTCACCGGTGACCTCATCGATCTCGGCAATCAGCTCGACCTCGTCGCCAAAAAACTCAAACCGCAACGGATGCTCGGCATAAGGCGGATACACGTCGACAACATCGCCGCGCACGCGGAACGTGCCGCGGGTAAAATCAAAATCCTGCCGCTCAAACAGGCGTTCCACCAGCTGCCGGAGGAACACGTCCCGGTCCATGATGTCTCCCTCACGAATGCGCAGGGTCAGGTTACGGTAATCTTCCGGGGTGGACAGGCCGTAAATGCAGGAGACGGACGCCACCACAATCACGTCCCGGCGCGTCATCAGGGAATTCATGGCGTTCAGGCTCAGGCGGTCCAGCTCGTCATTGATGGCGGAATCCTTCTCGATATAAGTGTCGGAACTGGCGATGTACGCCTCCGGCTGGTAATAGTCGAAATAGGAAACGTAGTAATCCACCGCGTTATTCGGGAAAAAGCTTTTCAGCTCCGAGTGAAGCTGCGCGGCGAGCGTCTTGTTGTGGGAAATCACCAGCGTGGGCCTGTTCATCCAGGCGATCAGATACGCCATCGTGAACGTCTTGCCGCTCCCGGTCACCCCCAGCAGGCCCTGGTGCTTGTTGCCCGCTTCCAGAGACTTGAGCAGCTTGCCGATGGCCTGCTCCTGGTCCCCCGAGGGCTTGAAGGAGGAATTTAATTCAAAAGACGACATACGCGAGGAAGTCAGTATAATCCCCCCGCCCCGCCGGGCTAGGACAATGTTTGACAATTCCCCCCTGCTGACCCAGTATATGCGGCATGTACATTCCCACGCAGGAAGAACGGTATGCAAAAAAAGGGTTCGTCTCTCTCATCCTGTGCGTCGTGGTCCCCTCCTGCCTGTACGTCTCCCTTCTATCCAAGCAACTGATGATGGTGCGCGGGCATG
>USJQ01000083.1 GCA_900554985.1 uncultured Collinsella sp.
TTAACCGGGAGGAATAGACTACTAAATTGATGGGAATATCTTTAACCCATCGGTAGTTAGAAGCGTAATGTTCAGACAACAATATTGGAATTTTCGCGCAGATTTTAGGCATCAATTCGCCCAAATCGCCTGAGGCCGCCACAAAGGTGCCTGCCCCTTTGTGGCGGCTCTCCCCCGGCGCTACAGCAGATGCTCCTGGATAAAGATCGCGATGCCGTCTTCGTCGTTGCTCGCGGTTACATAGTCGGCGGCGGCACGGGTGGCGTCGCTGCCGTTTGCCATAGCCACGCCCACGCCGGCGTCGGCCACCATGCAGGTATCGTTATCGGCATCGCCAAACACGCAGATGTTCTGGAGCTCCATGTCGTTGAGTTCCGCCACGCGCACAAGGCCGCGCGTCTTGGACACGCGGAGATCCATGAACTCGTAGAGCCGCTGCGTGGTTTGCAGAGCAGCCGCCTTAACGGTGTCATCGGCAAACGTCGACGCCCGCTCAATCACCCGCGGCATTACCTCGGGCGCCATGGTAAACATCACCTTGGGCTGCGGCTCGCGCAAAAACTCGGCAAAATCGACCACCTGGTAGGGCACGCCGTCGACGCGCGACAGGTGCTCGACGCACGCGTTGCTCTCGGGCACGTAGAACACGCCGTCTCGGGGGCAGACGGGCGTTGCCGGAAGGTCCGCCATGTGCTTGCAGATGCGCGCGATGGTCTTGCCCGGCAGTGGATAGCTTAGCTCGTTGATGTCGTGCGCGCGGTCGATGACCTCGGCGCCACCGCAGCCTACCAGCACGTCCACCAGGCCTTCGATGCCCCAGAGCTCGTACATGGCCTCGGTCGCGTGGGCGTCGCGCCCGGTGCACAGGCCGAAGAGCACGCCGCGCTCGCGCAGGGCGCGGATCGCCGCCACGGTGCGCGGGGACACCGTGTGCTGGCTCGTGAGCAGCGTGCCGTCGATATCACAGAACACGGCTTTAATGTGGCTGAAGGTGGTGTCCATGGGGGCCTTTCTGGGTTGTGCGGCGGTGTGGGGTGTATTCGTGAACGGCGTACATGGTATACCAAGGCACAGGCGCGGCCCGCCAAAGCAAAAACCACCACAAAGGTGCCTGTGAACTGCACCCCGAAACTTGGACTGAATAAATAGCGGCTACGCCGCAAGGGCCCGGTTCCGGAACTCCTCCGGCGTCAGGCCCTTCAATCTTACCTGCCTGCGCCGCGTGTTCCAATGGACTATGTACTCCTCCAGGTCGCGCTTGAAGTCCTCGAAGCTGCCCCACTCCCTGCCGCGGTAGAGCTCGTCCTTCACGTGGCCGAAGAGCTGCTCGGTGGCGGCGTTGTCGATGCAGTTCCCCTTGCGCGACATGCTCTGGGTGATGCCCGCCCCCTCCAGCCTGGAGGTGTAGGACTCGTGCTGGTACTGCCATCCCATGTCCGAGTGCATGGTCGGTGCCGCCCCGTCGGGCAGGGCCTCGAGGAGCCGGTCGAGCATCCTGTGCTGCTGGGCGAGGTCCGGCGAGGTCGATATGTCGCTCGCCACGATCTCCTTCGTGCAGAAGTCGAGCACCGGGGCCCAGTAGGCCTTGGCGCCGGCGACCTTGAACTCGGTGACGTCGGTGCCGAGCTTGCACCAGCGCTCCAGCGGGGACTTCGACCTGATCCCGAACTCGGCCATGGCGTCGGTCTTCGCCATCCCGCCGTCGACCACGGCCGACGCCGCGGCGACCCTCTGCTCGAATGTGTACCTGGATTGTTTTCCGCCCATGGACAGCAGCGCCTCGCTTCCGAACGCCCGGTATACCCACTGCCATTCTCTCACGGTCTCGCGGGGGACGGACAGGGCCTCGGCCGCTGGCTTGCAGCCGACGCCGGCGTCGAAGAGCTCGACGGCCCGCCTCCTGGACTCCAGGTCGTGCTTCACCCTGAGGTCTATACTCATGGAAAACCTCCCATTTCCCGATGTCCAAGAAATGGGAGGCAGTTCACTGGCCCCTTTGTGGTGATAGCGGCGTCTACGGGCCAAACCATCACAACATTCGACGTTTTTCGGCAAAATCGCGATTTTCATCGAATGTTGTGATGGTTTCTTACCGCTCTACGGCACGATCCAAGTGATTGCGTCCAAACTGTAGCACTGCAGTGGGAACCGCCGTCACTACCACGTCCGCCCCCGCGAGCGTCCGTTGTACGCCAAATGTTGCCGCCAGCCACGGGGCAATCGCCAGCGGGGCCACGCCGGCAAACATATTGCCAAAGCCCATGACCGAGTTCACGCGACCGAGCTGCTCGAGCGGTGCCGTCGTTTGCACGATGGTGTTGTGGAGCGGGTTGACGACGCCCCAAGCTATGCCCAGGGCGATCTGGCCGACGAGGGCCACGCCCACGTACGGCGTCCCCACATAGAGCAGACTTCCCAGGCCCACGGACATAAGCGCCACAAGCAGCGTTTTAAGGTTGACCAGGTGCGGCGGCAAGCGGAGCGCGAGCACGGCACCCAGCACCGCGCCCACGCCCGAGGCCGACGAGAGCCAGCCCATCCACTCAACGCCGACATGTAGGACATCGCGATAGAAGAACGACTCGAGCGGGTCGAAGGCTCCATAGCCAAAGTTCGAAAGAAAGATAATGCAAAACAGCAGGGCGAGAACGCTGTTGGTAAAGACCGTCTTGATGCTAGCCGCGAAGGTGGCGCGGGCGGACGTGCTGGGGCTGGAGCTTTGTCCCGCACGTTCCCCTTCCTCTGCCGAATCGGCATCCGCATGCCCGGCGACATGGCTGGTCTGCGGCCTAAAGCCCCAGCCGGCGACGAACGCCAGCACGGTAAAGAGCATCATGAGCACGAACACCGCGCGCGACGACGCAGCCGCCGCGACAAAGCCGCCCAGCGTGGGTCCAACGACAATGCTCACGTTTGAGAACATGGCGATGGCGGAGTTGATGTCTTTGAGTTCGGCGGGGTCATCGGTGAGGTAGGCCGGATACGATGTGGCGATGGGTTGGGCAAATCCCATCGTAAGGCCTAGGAGCACCGCGCTGAGCAGGACAATGCCGGTCGCACTACCAAAGGCAATGATTGCCGTGCCGGTTACAAGCGCGCCGACGATGCTCAGCAAGAAATGGCGGCGCGGGCCCCAGGCGTCGAGCGCCGCGCCGCCCGCAAAGGATCCCAGGATCACAAATACGTTCATAAAAAGGACGGCCAGCGATGTCGCCACGACCGAGGCATCATCTGCATAGGTGAGCGTTCCGATGACGCCGATAAAGTAGCTGGTCTGAAAACCGGTGTAGATGAGAAAGCGCATCGCCACCAGGCGCTTGGCCTGCGCGGACAGCGATGATTGAGGCTTTGAGAAAAGAGAGGCGAGCATGGAGACTCCTTGTTTCATACGGATGCGGACGGCGGGCATTCGCCACCGTCTGTCAAATCAATCTATCTGCATGAAACATTAAGGACGCATCAAGCCCCTTCTCTCCGTTTTCGCCCGTCATGAACTACTTGGTAGATTGTAAGGCATGTCCCGATAATCTACCAAAGCAAAAACCACCACAAAGGTACCTTGCCCCTTTGTGGTGGAAATGGCGTTTGCCCAGATAGAACCTGCCAAAATAAACCTGTCCCTTTTTGGCTGGTTTTAGGCCAGATGGTCTTGAATCAGGTCGCAGATGGCTCGGGCGTCGTTGATGTTGATGGCTCGGGTCGCAAAACCGGCGTCGAAGGCCTGACGCGCCAGGGCCTCGTTGCAGGCAAGGGCCAGCGTGCGGCCGTCGACCAGGTCAAGCGAGCTCTTGCCACGCAGACGGTCGACACCGGAGCGCGCGACGACGATGTTGTCGAAGCCCTCGGTCTTGTAGCCCTCGATGATCACCACGTCGACATCGTTGTAGCGCGACAGCAGCTCGCGCGCGGGCATCTCGTCCTCCTCGCGCGTGTCGGCGTACTCCGCCCAGCGCGTGGCGCAGATGAGCCCCACGTGCTTGGATCCGGCCTGGTGATGGCGCCACGTATCCTTAGCAGGCACGTCGATATCAAAGCCGTGGTGCCCATGATGCTTGAGCGAACCCACGCGCAGGCCGCGGCGGGTGAGCTCGGCGATAACCTTCTCGACGAGCGTGGTCTTGCCCGAGTTTTGGTAGCCGATAAACGCGATCGCGGGGACGGCCGGAGTGGGAGCTGCGGGCGTGACGGCGACGGGTGCGCTCGCGAGTGCGTTGCCCGCGGCTCCCACGGCCTCAACAGCTGCGGCCTGGCGTTCGGCACGATCCCACACGCCCGAGCGGCCGCCTTCCTTGTGCAGCAGACGTACGTCGACGATCTCCATGCCGCGATCGACGGCCTTGCACATGTCGTAGATGGTCAGACACGCGGCACTCGCGCCGGTCAGGGCCGCCATCTCGATACCCGTCTTGCCCGTCACGCCGGCCGTAACCAGTACGTGAAAGCCAACCTGCCCGTCCGCGCGCGCCGGCGCCCAGCCCTCGGGCACGTCCTCGGCCGGCGTCCCCGCCGCAGCGATGGGCGCAATGTCGCACTTACTCTTGGTAATGAGCAACGGATGGCACATGGGGATGATGTCGCTCGTGCGCTTGTTGGCCATGATGCCCGTCACGCGCGCGCAGGCAAGCATGTCACCCTTTTTGGCGCGGTCCTGCAGCACCATGGCTTGCGTCTCGGGAGGCATGAGGATGGTGCCCTCGGCGATGGCGATACGATGGGTCTCGGCCTTGTCGGACACGTCGACCATGTGTACCTCGCCCTTGGCGTCCACGTGCGTCAGCTCGTCGCGACGGGCGTCGCGGGCGGGCTCGGTGGCAGCACTGGCAGTCGGCTGTGCGGACGCGTCGGCGTTGCCAGCATTCGCCGCAGCCGTGACTTTGTGGGCAGACATCGCGGCCCTGCGAGCGGCCTTGGTGGCATCGGCGTACCTGCTCTTGGCCATATGATCATCCTCCGATTTGGGACATAAATCGTTGCGTGCCCTCAATTATCGCGTGTTCCTGCGGTTTGTGGGCCACGGCATCACGCCCAATCGACCGTACCTGCATATCATCACCGCGGCGCAGGGCGTCGCGCCCCGCATACTCGGCATCGCTGAACAGGCACGGACGCACGTTACCATCGGCCGTCAGGCGTAGACGGTTGCAATTCGCGCAAAAATGGTTGGACATGGCGCTGATGAAGCCGACCGTTCCCGCCGCGCCCGGAAAGCGCCAATAGCGCGCAGGGCCCGCGCCGGCAGGAGCGTCGTTGATGTCGAGCGGCTCGAGCTCGCCCAGTCCCGCCGCCGCGGCCCCGGCATTGATGCGCGCCCGCAGCTCGTCGCTCGGAACGGTGTCGCTCGCGTCCCACAGCTCGGGATTGAGCGCGGGCGCATGCGGGTCCACAGCGCAATGCGAGCTCGTGCGCTCGTCGCCGATGGGCATATATTCGATAAAGGACGGAATATTAAAGGATTTTATTCTAATGGATTCATATACGACAAAAATTACAATATCATAGGTA
>USJQ01000084.1 GCA_900554985.1 uncultured Collinsella sp.
CAGGCCCGAGGCGCCGGGCATCGAGATATCGAGAAACACGACATCCACGCGACTTTCCATAAGCATCTCGATGGCGGAGCGGACGCTCGACGCCTCCGTGATCGTGCCGATCTTGCCCGTTTGCTCGAGCAGGAAGCGAAGCTCCGAGCGAGCCGGCGCCTCATCATCCACAATCATCGCACGCAGCATAGGGATAAAACCTTTCGTCAACTAACTACGCCGGGCATCCGTCGCATGACGTTGGGCCCGCAGCCTTTTATTTTACTCTTGAATGTCAAAGATGCTCTCTGACAAATCAAGGTGCAGGAGCACTTTGGTGCCCTTGCCCGGCGCCGATTCGACACGCGTATAGGAGTGCGGCCCATAAAAGCGATGGATGCGCTCCGAAATATTGTGCATGGCCACACCGGCGCCGCCACCCTGGGGAGAGCTGGCGTCGGGACGGGCAGAGCGCTCGTCAAACAGTCTGGCGGCGGTACCCTCATCCATGCCCACGCCATTATCGGCCACGGCAATCAAGATTGCATCCTCGCCGTCTTGGTGAACGGTCACGTCGATCCTCAGGGCGTCGTCATCGCCCATACCATGACGTACGGCGTTCTCGACAATCGGCTGGATCACGAACGCCGGCACCAGCGTATCTTCCACGTCCTCGGACACATCGAACGTCGCAAGCACGCGGTCCTCGCCAAAGCGGGCCTTCTCAAAGGTAAGGTAGCGCTTGGTCTGTGCGACCTCGCGCGAGACCGGAATAAGCGATCCCGAGTTGTCGAGCGTGGCACGATAGAACGATGAGAACTCACGAAGCAGTTCGCGGGCCCGCAGCGGGTCGGTGCGCGTAAACGATGCAATGGTGTTCAGCGTGTTGAACAGGAAGTGCGGGTTAATCTGCGCCTGCAGCGCACGCACCTCGGCGCGCGCCGTGAGCTCCTTTTGCACCTCGAGCTCGTGGATGGCGAGCTGTGTGGACAAGATCTCGGCAAAGCCCGAGGCAAGCGCGTACTGGGTACGGTCGACGGCGCGCGGGGTCTTGTAGTAGAACTTGAGCGTACCGACGGTACGATCGCCCACCTTGATGGGGGCGATAATGCCGGCGGGGACTTGGTTGTGCGAGCCGTCCGAGCCCACGACATCCACCATACGGTTGAACGACTGCACGATGCCATGTTCGATAACGTAGCGTGTGGCAAGCGTGTGGATGGGAGTATCGGGCAGCAGTTTTTCCTCAAACTCGCCCGCGCAGGCAAGCACGTTGTCCTCGTCGGTGATGGCCACCGTCATGGCGCGCGTCTCGGGCAAAATGCGCCGGCACACCAAACGCGCCGACTCCTGCGTCAGACCGCCCTTAATGTCCTCGAGCATGGCCGAGGCCACCGAGAGCGTCTCCTCGGTGTACTGGGAGCGCACCGAATCGGGATTGAGCGTCAAAAAGATAAAGATGCACAGAAAGATGCACAGCAGCGCGCAGGCAATCACCGTGGCGATCGGCTCGATACCGGTCACCAAGGCGAAAATAAAGTACACCAGCACGCAAATGGCGCAGGCGACGGCAATGATGCGAAAGATTGATATTGAACTATCGCGCTGGGCGCGGCGGTCGATCATTCGGCCCCCTCCAGAATACTGATCAGTTGTGCGTCACGCCAAAGCCCGTCCATGATCTTGGGCCAAAAGCTCTGGAAACGCAGATAGCTTGCAGCGTTTTGGCGCGCATAGGCCTTTGCCTCGTCGATACCATGGCGCCAGATGCGCAGGTAGCCCTCATGCTCGCGGGTAAACACGCTGCGGACCATAGCGGTCTTGCGCACGCGGTCGTCGAGCTCGCGCGAAATCCACGGGCCCGGGTAGGGCATGAGCGATGCCGCCGTAACGGGGATGAGCTCCTTTTGATGCGCGGCGAACGTCAACTTGGCCCGTTCGTAGTACCAACGGTATACATCCTGCATAAAGCGCGGTGAGCGCTTTTCGGACTCCGGAGGCAGATGGCGCACGGTCCACTCGTTATCAAACCACACGTCGTAGCCAAACATACGCATGTTAAAGAGGTAATCCAAGTCCTCGCCGCGGGTGATAAACGGGTCAAAGGCCACACGCGTAAAGGCGCGGGCGTGCAGGGCCATCAGGCCGCCGCACACGTAGTTGGAGCGCGAGATGCAGGTGCCCGAGAGCGCCTTTTTCATCCAACGGTTGAACTCGATGCGCTTGGTCCACCAACGATGGCAGATGCCCGCCTTGTCCGTGGGAGCCAGCGGCGAGCCGTCGCGATCGTAGAAATAGCCGCTCTTGACCAAGATCGGCAGGCCCTGACGCGTCTGCTGACCCAGCGCGTAGGTCGCGCGCTTCATAAAGTCGGCATCGATGACAGTCTCATCGTCATCCAAAAAGATAACCGCGTCATGCCCCAGCACAGCGGCACAAGCTAGCCCCATGTTGCGGATGGCACCGTAGCCTCGCAGGCTCACGCACTCGCCCGAACCCTTAGGCGCGATCTGAGCAACCCGGTCTGCGATGCGCGAGGCCTGGGTGTTGGTGACAACGGTGACCTTGAGCGTGGGATGCGCGTCGACAATCTCGTGCACGCGCAGCGACACATCGGCTGTGGCAGAAACGGGACAGACCACCAAAAGGATGATGCGCGGGATGTCACGTACCTGCTCAAGCGAGGCCAGGCAGCGGTCGAGTTCGGGATTGTCGGCGTTGAGTCGCGTCGAATGGTCATAGGTGCCAGGGGCGTTTGCGCAAGCGTCATCGCCCGCCCAATACGTTGGAATCACGACCGTGGCGTTCATGCCTTACCCTCCCTGCAACACAAAAACGGGACGCCGCCAAACACAGGCGACGCCCCGCGACCTAGCTGATTCCATCATACCCACTTGGGCAAATCATTGCTCGCAAGTCGCAATGTTTATTGCGGATAACCCCAAAAGAGTACCGTGGACAGGCACAATAGCCGCTCGCTCCTATGCGGCATGCTCTGCCGCCCGAGTCATGCGGGACAGGCGGACCAGCAGCATAAAGCCAACAACCAGCAGCACGCCAATGGAAAGGACGCCCAGCGACGGGTTGCCGGTCAGCGAGGTGACGACCGACACTAGAAAGGTGCCCATAACGCTTGCATAACGACCAAAGATATCGAAGAAGCCGTAGTACTCGTTGGATTTTTCCTTAGGGATAATGCGGCCAAAGTAGCTACGGCTGAGCGCCTGCACGCCGCCCTGGAACAGGCCGACCATAATGGCAAGCACCCAGAATTCGAAGGCGGTCTTTAGGAAGAACGCGGCGAACAGCACAATGCCCATGTAGGCGGCGACGGCCACCAGGATCATGTTGAGCGTGCCCACGCGTCCGGCGAGCTTGCCGTAGATGATGGCGGACGGAAAGGCCACGAACTGAGTAACGAGCAGCGCCAGCACCAGCTGCGTCGAATCGATACCCAAAGCCGAGCCGTAGCTGGTGGCCATGGAAATGACCGTGTGCACGCCGTCGATGTAGAAGAAGAACGCGATCATGTAGACTAGCACGGTCTTGTTGTGGGCAATCTCGCGCATGGTGTGTCCGACCTCGGAGAACACACCGCCCACGACGTGGCCGATGGTGTCCTCGGGACCGCGCTCGCGACCGTACTTTTGCTTATAGGTGCGAATGAGCGGCAGAGTAAAGATGAGCCACCAGGCACCAGTGATGATAAACGACAGACGCGTTGCCAGCATGGTGGGGACGCCAAGAGCGGGGCCGCCCATGATGAGCGCCAGGCAGATGATGAACGGCACGGTGGAACCGATGTAGCCCCAGGCATAGCCCGAGCTGGACACGGCGTCCATGCGTTCGTCGGTGGTAATGTCGGGCAGCATGGCGTCGTAGAACGTCATAGAAGAGTTAAGGCCGATGGTGCACAGCACGTACACGGTCAAAAATGCCATAGCGGACATTGGGATAGCCTGCGCCAGGCAAAGCACCAGACCCGTGAGGAAGAAGCCCAAGAAGAACTTGATCTTGTTGCCGGCGTAGTCGGCAAGTGCGCCCAGAATGGGCATGAGCATGGCAATGACCAGCGAGGCGATCGTCTGCGCGTTGCCCCAAGCGACCACCAGGTCTGCCGAGGAAGCACCGGTATTGATGGCGTTAAAGTAGATGGGCACCACCGAGGTATTGAGCAACACGAGGGCCGAATTGCCCACATCGTACATAACCCAGTTACGCTCGAGCTTGGTGTATTTCATGGACAGGGGCCCCTTCGTATTCGCCCAATATGCAGTTAGTTCATCGTACCCCAATTGTCCAGAAGCGCTGGTAAGGATTCGGCAAAGGGACAGGAGCGGTCATACGGACACGCAGGGCGAAACACCATCCCATCAAGGCGGTTGCGGTGAAATAGTTCCCGCTTAGCCCTCCGGGGCTTCATTCAGGAACTATTCCACCGCAACTTATGAGTCGGCTTGTTATTCCTCGCGGTCGAACTCCTCGTCGGCGTCGAGTACGCGGCCGCTGTAGTTGATATGGCCGGTCACGGCATCCATGTCACCAGTCTCGATAAAGCGGGCGACGGTGAGTTCGTAATCGGCCAGCGCGCGCTCAAAGACCTCGGGGAAACTCTCGGTCGAGACCTCATCGGTAAAGGGGTTCTTCCATGTCAGGTGGCCCAGGTTGCCGGTGCGCTCGGGCAGCTCCGTCGTCACACGATGGGCAAGGCCGTCGAGCAGCGAGTAGTCGTGCACCAAGCCCTCAACCAGGGCAATCGCGCGCGTCTTTACCGAGCCGGCAGGCTCAATGGTGCGATAGAGCATCTGCATGTCCGAGACGGCGCCAGCGTACTCCCCCGCCGGGATGTCGATACCGTACACGCGCCCGGCGACGTAGCTCATCAGCACACCGGCCACGCGATTGATGCGGTCGGTGGTGACGATCTCGCCCGCCGGCGGATAATCCTCGACCGTGGCACCGTCGCGCTTGAGCTGTAGCATCAGCACGTCCAGGTCACTTTCGAGCACGGCATGTACCTGGCTGCCCGAAGCCTCGAGCTCGGGAGCGGAATCTACAATGCCAAACTGCTGCTCGTAGACAAAGGGGTGGGCATTGCGGTCGAGCACATAGTGTGACAGCATGCCCAGCGCAAAGGCACGACCTAGATTGGCATCGCGCGGCTGCAGGTGCGACACGCCGTCGCGCAGGCACGAGAACTGGCGCGACATGCGCGAGCGGTGCATGACCTGCGCCAGCAGCGTGCAGTCGGAAATGCGCGGCGTGAGTATGTGGAAGAAAAACGGGTCGGGGCCCTGGTTGCCCAGGATAAAGGCGATGCGCTCCTCGTCGGACGTGATAACGCCCTGCGGAAGACGGTCGATGCTTTCCTCGCCAAACAGATGATGCGTAATGAGCGCGGGCATAATGATCCTTTCGATTTCATTCGATGTCACCCATTATGCCCCGCGCACGCTCATGCCAAACCCACGTCATCACA
>USJQ01000085.1 GCA_900554985.1 uncultured Collinsella sp.
GCCCCGGCGAGGCTTCCGACGCCGACCTAGGCGTGGCCTGTGGACGAGGTCAGGGCCTGCTCTTTTCGCATGGCCAGATCATTGGTAAAGTAGCTGAGGACCAAATTGTCGACGCGCTTATGGCCGAGGTCGACAAGCTTATTGAGGAGAAGTAAATGACTCGAGCAATGTATATGTCTAAGCTCTATGCGCCGACGCTTAAAGAGGATCCGGCGGACGCTGAGCTCGCCAGCCACCGCCTGCTGCTCCGTGCCGGCATGATCCGCAAGGAGGCCGCAGGTCTGTATTCCTATCTGCCGCTCGCATGGCGCTCGATCCGCAAGATCGAGAATATCGTGCGTGACGAGATGGACGCTGCCGGCGCCCAGGAGCTTATGATGCCTATCATGGTCGACGCCGAGTTGTGGCGTGAGTCCGGCCGCATCGACGCCTATGGCAAGGAGCTTGTGCGCTTTGACGACCGTCACGGTCGCGAGTTCGTCCTGGGCCCCACGCACGAGGAGACCGTCACGGCCCTGGTGCGCAACGAGCTGCGCTCCTACAAACAGCTGCCCGTCAACCTGTACCACATTCAGGACAAGTTCCGCGACGAGTTCCGTCCCCGCTTTGGCCTGATGCGCGGCCGCGAGTTCATCATGAAGGACGCCTACAGCTTCTCTGCCACGCAGGAGAGTCTGCAGGAGGAGTACGACAAGATGAAGCAGGCCTACGCCAACATCTGCGAGCGCTGCTACATCAAGGCTCTGCCCGTTGTCGCCGACTCCGGCGAGATCGGCGGCGACACCTCCGTCGAGTACATGGCTCTTGCTGACGCGGGCGAGGCCTCGCTCGTCTACTGCGACGATTGCGGCTTTGCCGCCGATGACGAGGCCGCGAGCACTAAGGTGGTCGTGGCCGAGGGCCCCGGCGATGGTAAGCTCACCAAGGTCGAGACCCCGGGTATGGGCACCATTGAGGCCGTCGCTAAGTTCTTTGGGTTCCCCGAGAACGGTACGCGCAAGTCCCTGGCTCTCATCGACGCCGAGGGTAAGCCTGTCGTGGCCATTGTCCCGGGCGACCACGAGCTCAACGATTGCAAGGCCGAGCACGTCTTTGGCAAGGGCTATCGCATGATGACCGACGAGGAGCTCCAGACCTACGGTCTGCATAAGGGCTTTATCGGACCGGTTAACCTGCCCGAGGGCATTCGTCTGGTCTGCGATGAGAGCCTGCGCGAGTCCAAACAGTGGGCCTGTGGCGCCAACGAGGTCGACTACCACTTTACCGGTGCCTGCCCCGAGCGCGACTTTACCGTCGATGAGTGGGCTGACCTGGTCACCGTCGTTGCCGGCGATCCCTGCCCGCACTGCGGCAAGCCGCTCTCTGCTGCCCGCGGTATCGAGGTCTCCCAGGTGTTCCAGCTGGGCACCAAGTATTCCGAGGCCATGGGTGCCACCTTTATGGACGAGGACGGCAAGGAGAAGCCGCTCATCATGGGTTGCTACGGCGTTGGTGTTTCCCGCTCGCTCGCTGCCGTCGTGGAGCAGCACAACGACGAGCACGGTATCGTCTGGCCGGTCTCAGTCGCCCCATACGAGGTCGCGGTGATTCCGCTCGACCCCAAGAAGGAGGAGTGCGCTACCGTCTGTGAACAGATCGTCGACGGTCTGTGCGCCGAGGGTATCGAGGTCGTCGTTGACGACCGCGATGAGCGTCCCGGCTTTAAGTTTGCCGATAACGACCTCATGGGCTTCCCGTATCAGGTGGTGCTCGGCAAGCGCGGCCTTAAGAGTGGCACCGTTGAGCTCAAGGACCGTGCCTCGGGCGAGCGCGAGGACGTGGCGATCGATGAGGTCGTCGCCAAGGTCGCCGAGCTTGTTAAGGCGGCCCGCCGTTAATCGACGTTTCTGCTATTAGATGTAATTGCGGGACTGCTCCGTATCTCTCTTAGGGTGAGATGCGGAGCAGTCTATTTTCTTGCGTGAATAAACTCGACGGGTAAAGGGAAACCCCGCAGCCCATGTGAGCTGCGGGGTTTCCTTTGTGCCTCCGATGCGAAATAAAGCGCTCAGATATTACTGATAATCGACGACGTCAATCCAGTTCTTAAGGAACTCATCGTTCACGTTGCGCTTACGAGCGAGCTCGGAAGCGGCGACGATGCTCGTCCACTGACGCACGACCTGCATAGGCATATCGGCGCGGTCGCAGTAGAGCTCCAGGTAGGCCTCGGCCTGGTCCTTGCTGTTGAGGGCAAAGAGCAGGTAGGTGGTGGCAACGTCGGCAGCAGGGGAGCCCTGGGTGGCGTGTGCCCAGTCGCAGACATACAGCTGGCCGTCGTCGCCGACGATGACGTTAGAGGGGTTGAAGTCGCCGTGGCAGACCTTGAACTCCTTGGTCATGCCGTCCAGACGCTCCTGAAGGTTGTAGCGCGTGGTGGCATTGAGCTGATCGAGGCTGTCGATCATGCGGGCGAACTTGTCGCGCTGACGGTTGAGCAGCGGGGAGGTGTAGCCGTGGATCTCGATCTGGAGGTCGACGAACATCTCGAGGTACTCACCAAAGCGCTGGGGCTCGGCAGTCATCTTCTCGGCAAGGGTGGTGCCCGGAACCTTCTCGGTCACGAGCGCCCAGCCGTTGGCGTTCTCGAGCTGGGAAACCTCGAGAGCCTTGGGGCTGCGGATGCCGCACTCATTGATGCGGGCAAGATTCAAAGCCTCGTTGAACACGTCGGAGACAGGCTTGGTCTCGTTAAAGACCTTGACGATCTTGTCGCCCAGGTCGTAAACGACCTTGTTGCCACGGCGGACGAGCTCGGTCTTGGAATCGGGTAGCAGCATGGTTGCATCCTTTCAACGATGCGATAGAAGCGACGGCGGGGGTGTGTGAAACACCCGTGCACCCCCGCCGTTAAACACCGTGCTAAAACTAGCAGACGGCGTAGTCCTGAGGCTCGCGGCCGTAGTAGGCGTCCAGGTAGAGCTCCTTGATCTCGCTCATGAGCGGGTAGCGCGGGTTAGCGCCGGTGCACTGGTCGTTGAATGCCTGCTCGGTCATCTCGTCGAGGGTGTCGAGGAAGTACTGCTCGTCGACACCGTAGTCGGCGATGGTCTTCTTGACGCCGATGAAGTCCTTGAGCTCCTCGAGCTTCGTGATGAAGTTCTCGAAGACCTCCTTGTCGTCCTTGCCCTCGATGCCGCAGTACTTGGCCATCTCGGCGTAGTTGTGCAGCGCGTTGGGGTAAGGATACTGAGAGAAGGTACCCATCTTGACGGGAGCCTCGGCGGCGTTGTAGCGCATAACGCGGGTCAGGATGACGGCGTTGGCGATGCCGTGGGGCAGGTGATGGAAAGCGCCGAGCTTGTGGGCCATGGAGTGGTTGAGGCCCAGGAAGGCGTTGGCGAAGGCCATACCGGCCATGCAGGAGGCGTTGTGCATCTCCTCGCGGGCGTGCGGGTCCTTGGCGCCGTTCGTGAAGCTGGAGGGCAGGTTCTCAAAGACGAGCTTAGCAGCGCGCTCGGAGAGGCCCTTGGTGTAGTCGGAAGCCATGAGGCTCGATGGCGTGGTGCGTGACGTCGATGCCGGGGGCAGCGGTCAGGCCGCGCGGGGCGGTCATGCAGTTGTCGGCGTCGACGATAGCCATGTTGGGGAGCAGCGCGTAGTCGGCGAGCGGCCACTTGATGCCGGTCTCCTTGTCCGTGATGATGGCGAACGGCGTGCACTCGGAGCCGGTACCCGAGGAGGTCGGGACGGCGACGAAGTAGGCCTTCTTGCCCATCTCGGGGAAAGTGAAGATACGCTTGCGGATGTCCATGAAGTCCATGGCCATGTCCTCAAACTTGCACTCGGGGTGCTCGTACATCATCCACATGATCTTGCCGGCGTCCATAGCGGAGCCACCGCCGACGGCGATGATGACGTCCGGCTCAAAGAGAGCCATCTGCTTGGCGCCGCGACGTGCGCACTGCAGCGACGGATCGGGCTCGACGTCGTAGAAGCAGTCGTGGGCGATGCCCATCTCGTCGAGCTTGGCCTCGATGGCGCGGGTGTTGCCATTCTTGAAGAGGAACTGGTCGGTGACGATGAAGGCACGCTTCTTGCCCATGACGGTACCGAGCTCGTCGAGGGCGACGGGCGTGGAACCCTTCTTGAAGTAGACCTTCTCGGGAGCGCGGAACCACAGCATGTTCTCACGGCGCTCGGCCACAGTCTTAACGTTGATCAAGTGCTTCACCCCAACGTTCTCGGAGACGGAGTTGCCGCCCCAGGAGCCGCAGCCCAGGGTCAGAGACGGCTTCATGCCAAAGTTGTACAGGTCACCGATGCCGCCGTGCGAGGACGGGGTGTTGATGACGATACGGCAGGCCTTCATGACGTGCTCGAACAGGCTGATCTTCTCGGCCTGGGCGGGGTGCACGTACAGAGAGGCGGTGTGGCCCGGGCCACCGGCGAGCACCAGGTGCTCGGCCTTGTCGACGGCCTCGTGGAAGTCCTTGGCGTGGTACATGGCCAGGACCGGGGAGAGCTTCTCGTGGGAGAACTCCTCCTTGGCGGGGTCGGTGGAGGTGACCTCGGCGATCAGGATCTTGGTCTTGGCGGGAACCTCGATGCCTGCGAGCTCGGCGATCTTGGCGGCAGCCATGCCGGGGATGCGGTGGTCGAGAGCGCCGTTCTTGAACATGGCGGCACGCAGTGCCTCCATCTCGGCACCCTGCTTGACGAAGTAGCAGCCGCGCTTCTGGAACTCGGCCTTAACCTGGTCATAGATGGTGTCGATGACGGTCACGGACTGCTCGGAAGCGCAGATCATGCCGTTGTCGAAGGTCTTGGAGTGGATGATGGAGTTGACGGCGAGCAGCACGTCGGCGGTGTCGTCGATGACGACCGGGGTGTTACCGGCGCCAACGCCTAGGGCGGGCTTGCCCGAGGAGTAGGCGGCCTTGACCATGCCCGGGCCACCGGTGGCGAGGATGATGTCGACGTCGCGCATGACCATGTTGGTCAGCTCGATGGAGGGGACATCGACCCAGCCGATGATACCCTCGGGGGCGCCGGCCTTGACGGCGGCGTCAAGCACGAGCTTGGCGGCGGCGATGGTGCACTTGGCGGCAGCCGGGTGCGGGGAGATGATGATGGCGTTGCGGGTCTTCAGGCTGATCAGCGTCTTGAAGATCGCAGTGGAGGTGGGGTTGGTCGTCGGGATGACGGCGCCCACGATACCGATGGGCTCGGCGATCTTGGTGATGCCATAAGCCTCGTCGCGCTCCAGGACACCACAGGTCTTGGTGTTCTTGTAAGCGTTGTAGATGTACTCTGCGGCGTAGTGGTTCTTGATGACCTTGTCCTCTACGACCCCCATGCCGGTCTCCGCTACAGCCTCCTTGGCCAGAGGGATGCGGGCCTGGTTGGCCGCCATGGCAGCGGCCTTGAAAATGGCGTCCACCCGTTCCTGGGA
>USJQ01000086.1 GCA_900554985.1 uncultured Collinsella sp.
CAAAGCCCGAATCGCCGCGCGATACATCGTTGGCGATAATGGCATCGCAAACCTTGCGGTGGCGCTTTCGCTGTGCGTACTCCAGAACCTTATCGGTCGCGGCCGCAAAGCCGATCACACGGCGCTCGCCCTTCTGGCGCGAAAGCTCGGCCAAAATATCGACCGTCTCGGCCAGTTCGATGCGATCCAGACGCTCGTTGGCCTTTTTGAGCTTATGGTCGGCAGGGGCTGCGGGCGTGTAGTCAGCGACGGCAGCCGCACAAATGGCCGCATCGGCCGACTGGAAGGCGCTCAGCGCCGCCTCCAGCATCTCTGAGGCGGTTTGCACGCGCACGCACTCCACGCCGTGGGGAACGTCGAGCGATGTCGGTCCCAGCACGAGCGTGACGGCGGCACCGCGACGTGCGGCCTCCCCCGCCAGGGCGATACCCATCTTGCCCGAAGAACGGTTGCCAATGAAGCGCACGGGGTCGATCGGCTCATGCGTGGGGCCGGCGGTAATGACGATGCGCTTGCCCGCCAGGTCTTGTTGCACGGGATTGAGCACCTCGTAGACGGCCTCGACGACTTCCTCGGGTTCGCTCATGCGTCCCGTGTCCACGTCGCCGCAGGCAAGGTAGCCACTGCCGGGTCCCACCACGTGGACGCCGCGCTCGCACAGCGTGGCCATATTGGCCTGCGTGGCCGACGCCTTCCACATGCCGTTGTTCATAGCGGGTGCGATCACGATGGGGCGCGGTGTTGCCAGCAGCGTGGTGGAGATGAGGTCATCGGCGATGCCGTTGGCCATCTTGGCGATAATATTGGCCGTCGCGGGCGCCACGACCACCACGTCGGGCTCCTGCGCCAGCGAAATGTGGTGGATGGGGTCGGAAGGATCGTCGAATAGCCCAACCGCGACCGGCTCGTTGGTGAGCGCGCGGAAGGTAAGCGGCCCCACAAACTCCGTGGCATGCTCGCTCATAACGACTTTGACACGTGCGCCGCGCTTTTGCAGCAGGCGCACGATATTGCACGACTTATAGGCGGCGATCCCGCCGGTAATGCCCAGCAGGATCGTTTTTCCCTCAAGTTGCATTGAATTGTTGGATGCCGCCGTCATCGCTAGGCTTCCTTACTCGGGAGCACCAGGAGGCGGTGGCAGTACGGACAGTGCGTAATCTCGCTACCGTCGTGGTTGAGGTCGCTCATGGACGATGCCTGCAGCGCGGTGTGGCAGACCGTGGGGATGTTGCCCTGGATGGTCTCGACGGCCAAGCCGCGGAACTGCTTGAGCAGACGCTCGTAGTCGCTGAGCACGTCGGTGGGCAGCGTAGCGGCCAGCGCGGTGCGCTCCTTGGTGGCGGCATCGATCTGGGCCTGGAGGTCGGCTGCCTTGGCGCGGGCGGCCTTGGTGTCGGCCTTCACGCCCTCCTCGAACTTGGCGATGATTGCCTGTGCGCGAGCCTCGCGGTCGAGCGCCTCCTTGTGGGCGACTACGACGTCCTTGCGGGTGTGCTCGATCTTGTCCAGGCGCTTGGCCAGGGTGGCGAGCTCGTTTTCCAGGTCCTGTACCTCGCGGTAGTCAGAGCCGTCAACGTGGCGCTTCTTAGCGGCCTCAATGGCGTTATTGGTCTGGATCTCGGTGGTGTTGAGATCGTCGAGCTCAATATCCAGGTCCTTGCGCTGAGCGTAGAGCTTGGTCATTTCGGCCTTGAGCTTTACATAGGTCTTGCGCTTGGAAGCGAGCTCCTTGAGCTCCGGCATATTGGCAAGTTCGCTCTTGTTGCGGGCGAGCTCCAAATCGATCTGTTGCAGCTTGAGTAGCGTAGCGCCGGCGCTCATAAGTTCTCTCCTTTTGTCACAGTCCACCATTGGCAAGGGTTCAGTATTTTAATCGCATGACGGGGGTCAACTCCGGCGTCAACTGCAGAGTTCATCAATATATCAACGAACGGCTCCTCGGAGCGGTCGTGGCCGAGCAAGATCACCGGCAGACCGCGCAGAGTGAGGTCCTGTGCCGCGTGGTAGCCCGCCTCGCCCGTCACGACAACATCTGCGCCCGCGGCGATGGCGAGCTCTCCGAAGTCGCCCAGGGAGCCGCCCAAAATGGCGACGGTGCGGCACGGGCGATCAGCTTTGCCCCACACACGCGGGTCGCTGCCAAAGGCCGCGTCGGCACCGGTGGCAAGATCGCGCAGCGTGCGTCCACGTGCTCCAGTGAGCTCACGGGTGCGGCACCTAGCAGCTTGCTCAGGCAGATACGTGCCTCGTGCGAGCGGTCCAGGTTGGTGTGGAGCGAGATAATGCTCACGCCGCAACGGGCTGCCTCGTAGAGCGCCGCGCTGCATTGGGGGCGCGTCGCACCGGGCGGGCAAAACGCCTCGGGCGCCTTGATATAGATGGGATGATGCGTTAGCAGCACGTTGGCGCCGGCCTCCTGGGCGCGGTGCACATTGGCTTCGGTCGCATCGAGTGCGCAGGCAACACCGGTAATCTCCGCGGCAGGGTCGCCGACGGAAAGTCCTACATGGTCCCAGCTCTCGGCATTGGTCTTGGGATAGCGTGCCAGCAGCGCGCGCTCAAGCTCGGCGACGATCATGCGGCGCCTACGATCGAGAGCAGCGTCTGGGCAAACTCGTCCAGATCGTCCGGATTCACGCGGTCGTCAAAGGAAATGCGCAGTGCGCTCAATGCCTGCTCGCGACCGATGCCCATCGCGCTTAAAATATGGCTCGGGTCCATGCTGCCGCTCGAGCACGCCGAGCCGGCCGAAACCTCAAAGCCGGCGGCGTCGAGCTTAATGATGAGTTCCTCGGAGTCCATGCCATCAATGTAGATCGATACCATGCCGGGCAGACGGTCGGCTTGCGCGTAGTCACCCATGGTGGCGTGAATGCGCGGGTGGGCCGTAAGCGTGGCGTAGAGCTTGTCGGAAAGGGCTTGCAGCTTCGCGCGCTCCTGAGCCACATGGGGCGTCAGAGACGAGGCGGCAGCGGCAAAGGCGAGCTGCGTTCGCAGGTCCTGCGTGCCCGCGCGACGACCGGCCTCCTGTCCGCCGCCAAAGATGCGCGGGCGCAGCGGCGTGCGGCTCTTAAGGTAGAGTGCGCCAGATGCCACGGGACCGCCAATCTTGTGGGCTGCGACGGACATGGCGTCGACGCCCAGCTCGGTGACATCGAGCGGAATATGCAAGTAGCCCTGGATGGCATCGGTGTGGAACAGGGCACCTGCGGTGTGCGCAGCTGCGGCAAGCTCGCGGATGGGCTGCACCACGCCGGTCTCGTTGTTGGCGGCCATGATGCTTACGAGCGCCACGTCGTCGCCGAGCAGCTCGATGAGCGCGGCAGGTTCAATGTAGCCCGCACGGCAGGGCTGCACCAGGTCGACGGTAAAGCCGGCGGCACGCAGCAGCGGCAGGTTGTCCAGAATCGAATCGTGCTCGATGGCCGAAACGATTACACGACCGCGCTTGCGATCGCGCTGACGAGCGCCCTCGGCAAGACCGAGCAGCGCCAGCTGGTTGGCTTCGGTGCCGCCGTTGGTCAGTACAATCTCGGACGGGCGGACGTGCGCGCCAAAGCTGCGGGCGATTTCGCGACGTGCAACCTCCAGACGTGCGGCAGCCTTGCGGCCGAGCGAATGCAGCGAGTTGGGGTTGACGCCGGCAAGCTCGCTGTCGTCGTACTCGCGCTGCGCAAGGAGCGCCTCGGCGCGCATTGGCGTCGAGGCGGCATAGTCAAGATTCACGGGTATGCGGTTTTGACCTGCGGTCATAAGGGTTTATGCCTCCTGTGCGGCCTCGTTGCCCAGCTTCTGCAGCAGCGCAACCTCGGCAGCGGGATCTTCGGACTTAAATACGGCAGAACCGGCCACGAGCACGTTGGCGCCGGCCTTGACGACCTCGGCAATGTTCTTGGAAGAAATGCCACCGTCGACCTCGATGAGGGGCGAAACGCCGTGACGCTCGCACATGGCCTTGAGCTCGTGGAGCTTATGCAGAGTGCCCGGGATAAAGCTCTGGCCGCCAAAGCCCGGGTTCACACTCATGAGCAGCACCATATCGACGACGTCGATGATGCTCTCGAGCACGCACACGGGGGTGGCGGGGTTGAGCACCACGCCGGCCTTGACGCCGCGCTGCTGCAGATGGGTGAGCGTGCGGTGCAGGTGCGTGGAGGCCTCGTAGTGTACGGTGATCATATCGGCGCCGGCGTCTGCGTACCAATCGACCGTCTCGTCGGGGTTCGACACCATGAGGTGCGCGTCGACCGGTACATTGGTGGAGCGCTTGACGGCCTTGAGGATGTCAACGCCAAAGGTGAGGTTGCCGGTAAAGTGGCCGTCCATGACGTCGAAGTGCACGTAGTCGGCGCCGGCGATCTTGTCGAGTTCGCCCTTGAGGTTGGCCATGTCGGCCGAGAGGACGGACGGAGCGATTTTAATGGAACCCATGGTAGTAGCCTTTCTGCGCTAGTCGGTGAGTCCGTAGAACTCTTGAGAGGGGACGCGATCTGTAAGAATCTCGAGCGCCCTATCCAAAGTAACACCGTTGTAGAGCGTTTGCTCCACGGCAAAGGTGAGCGGAATGTCTACGCCCAGTGAACGGGCGAGCTCGCTGACGCTGCGGGCCGCGACGGCGCCCTCCACCACCATATGCGTGCGCGCTTGGTACTCGTCGAGCGAAACACCGTGGGCAAACTCGTAACCAAAGGTGCGGTTGCGCGAATGCTCGGAGGTACAGGTGGCAATGAGGTCGCCCATGCCTGCAAGCCCCATGCAAGTCATAGCTTGACCGCCGCGGGCGTGCACCAGACGGCTGATCTCGGCCAGGCCGCGCGTCATGATGAGGGCGAGCGTGTTGTCGCCTGCGCCCGAACCGGCGGAGATGCCGCACACGATGGCGATGACATTTTTCATGGCGCCGCAGACCTCGACACCGGTCATGTCCTGCGACAGGTAGATGCGGAATGCCGTGGACAGGAGCAGGTCCTTAAAGGTCTCCCCTATCTGCGGATCTTCGCTGGCGATGACGGCGGCCGAAAGCCCGCCGCGGCAGATCTCCTCGGCATGGTTGGGGCCCGAGAGGGCCGCCACACGCCGCTCGTTGCCGATCTCGCTGGCGATGACCTCGCTCATGAGCAGGCCGGACTCGGGCTCAATGCCCTTGGTAAGGCAGAGCACCGGGGTGTCGGCGGCGATGAAGGGCGCTGCCTGATGGCATACGCTGCGCAGGTGTGTGGAGGGCACGGCAAAGATGATGGCGTCGGCGGCGTCGAGCGCTTGCGCCAGGTCCGTCGTGGCGACGACGTTGCCGGGCAGCTCGTAGTCCACCAGATACCGGGGGTTGCAGTGCTCGGCATTGATGCCGGTGGCCGTCTGCTCGCTGTGGGCCCACATGGCCACGCGCTCGGCTCGCGCGGCGGCAAGACCGGCGACGGCGGTTTC
>USJQ01000087.1 GCA_900554985.1 uncultured Collinsella sp.
GGGGCAGATGCGATAGCCCGAGCCATAGGTAGGACCAAGCTGAATCGCCATGATGATCGCCCTCACGCGCTCGGCGGGCGCGCCGTCAAAGCTGACTGTCATGGGGTAGCTGCGATAGCGCAGGCCAAACTGCTCAAGTCCCGAAAGGGTGTAGAGCGGAGCACCCGTCAAGCCGGTCTTTTTGCGCAGCTCGGTGGTGCCAAGGCCGATGGCGGCATCAATACCGACGGAGAGCGTCTGGTCGTAATACTCGACGATCGCATCGCCGCTGCCGCTTGCGGGGTTCCATGAGCGAATCCGCCCGATGTCCTGACGCTGCAGCTCACAGGTGAGTAGCGCGCCAAAATCCTTGCCGGAGAAATCTTCGATATCGAGCGTCTGGGCAAAATCGTTGCCGGAGCCCACGGGCAGGACGGAAAGAGCGGGGCGGGCGTCCTCCTTTTGCGTCATAAGCCCGTTGACGACTTCGTGGATCACGCCGTCGCCGCCGAGTGCGATAACGGTGCGATAGCCCTGAGCCTGTGCGGCAAGCTCCTTGGCGTGTCCCATGTGCTCGGTTAGCACCAGGTCAAACTGGGATGCGCGCGCGGTCATATCCAAAAAGCGCTGCAGGCGCTCGGCAACCTCGCGCGCGGCGCCCGACTGGGCGGCGGGGTTGGCGATGATGAGCGTGCGGCCAAAATCAGTTGCGTGCATGGGGCGACTCCCGGCGTGTGGCATGACGGTGCGGTCGCGCTCAGGTCGAATTGCCCCCGATTGTGGCTGCACGGCGATTATTACATCTACTCTATCAGGTCGTTGTGGCGCTCGATAGCATCCGCTACCGTACCGCCCTCATCCACAATAAGCGAACGGCGCTTGGGTGAGATGATGCGCTGGGCAGGGTACACGCCGCGGTGTCCGCCGGTTAGGTAGCTGATAAAGGCCACGATGACAAAGAACCCGGCGGCCGTGCCGTGGAACAGGTCGATGGCCATCATGCAGGTGGTGATGGGCACGTTGAGGCCGGCGCAGAACACGCCGAGCATGCCGAGAGCCGCCAGAAAACTGGGGTCAAGCCCGGTAAGGCAACCGATCCAGCCACCGAGTGCCGCACCGATGCCAAACAGGGGCGTGACCTCGCCGCCTTGGAAGCCCGCGCCCAGGGTAAGCGCTGTGACGACCAACTTGATGGCTGCGTCCGCCAGGGTGGTGTTACCTGCAAATCCTGCGCCGGAAAGCCACGTGGAAAGGCCGGCGTAGTCCCAGGCGTCGAGGAGGGCATAGGCGGCCAAAACCACGAGTGCGCCTATGAGTGCGCGGACGAGGTAATTGGTGATAAAGCGACCGTACAGGCTTTTGACGGTTCGAACCGACCAGGCAAAGAGGCGTGCCGTCAGGCCGAAGATAATGGCGCTGATAACAACGATGACAACCGTCCGTGGTGTCATGTTGGGAACGCTGGCGATGACATTCGCCTCGTACTCGGTTCCCAAGGCAAGCGACGTAAAGTAGCCGGTAAACGAGGCGACCAGGCAGTAGATGCCCGCGGTGTAGTCGATCTTGCCGATAAAGCACATCTCCATGCCAAAGAAAGCTCCAGCAAGGGGCGAGCCGAATACGGCGCCAAAGGCATGTTTTTTGAGGTGGGCGAGGTTCGAGATGTTGCTGGCGATGGTGCCGCCAATCTGCACCGCGGCCCCCTCGCGACCGGCAGATCCGCCCGTTAGGTGCGTGAGCGTGGAGCAGACGAAGGTAAGGACGGCCATGCGCATATGGATGAGACGTGTGCTCAGAGCGGAGTCGATGACCAGGTTGTTACCGCGTTTGGCGGCAAGGCCGTGGTTTTTGTACACCCATGCGGTGGCAACGCCCACAACAGGAAGCAAGGCGTAGACCCACGCGTGGTGCTCGCGATAGTCGGTCGCGATATTCAGCGAGGCCAAAAACGCCCAAGCGGCAACGCCCATGGCGAGCGAGACGATGACGACGAGCGCGAGCAACTTGGCGCTCGCGAGTAGGTTGCGGGCGTTGCGGCGCGTGTCGGCAGCCAAGAGATGCTCGGAGCGGGTGAGCTGTTGCCTGCCTGCCATGATGACGTCATTAAGGGAGAAAAAGCCGCCGTCGTCGAGCGACTGGGAATGATCCTGCGCCTCGTTTGCGCTTTCGGGTTTGTCGGTAAAAGCCATACGTTCCTCTTTTGGGTTGCAACACGAGCATTATAGAACGTGCCATACGTGACAAACCGGCAGGTTGGTTTTGGTTTTGTTTCGCGGCTTGCGGCCGACAGATGTATTCGCGGCCGCGGGCCAGGTCTTGAGCAGGCGGCGAGGGATTATACTGAGATAAACATAAAGAATCGGCGCTTTTGTTGCGCGCCGCAGCATGCTAGAGGTGCATATGGCTGAGAAACTCATTCCGTTGGAGGACGCACAGGCGATCGTCTTGTCGCACGTGAATCGCACCGAAGTCGTCGAGATTCCCGTGTGGCAGGCCGTCGGTCTTCCCTTGGCCGAGGATGCGGTGGCCGATATCGACATCTCGCCGTTTGCCAACAGCGCTATGGACGGATATGCCGTGCGCTCGGCGGACTTGGCGCAGGCATCTGGCGAGGCGCCGGTGACGCTCGACGTTATCGGACACGAGGCCGCGGGCCATGTGTTTGAGGGCGCTATCGGCGCGGGCGAGGCGGTCCGCATTATGACAGGCGCGCCGGTGCCCGAAGGTGCCGACGCCGTGGTGAAATACGAGATCGTCGATGTGCTCGACGGCGATGGCAACGAGGGCTCGCACGTTCGCTTCTCGGCGCCGGCCAAGGTGGGGGAGAACGTTCGCTCTGCCGCCGAGGAGGCCCATGCTGGCGATGCTGTGATGCACGCCGGCGAGGTCGTGGCTCCGGCGGGCGCGGGTCTGCTGGCAAGCGCCGGACACGCGAGCGTGAAGGTGCATGCCGCCCCACGTGTGTGCATTATCTCGCTGGGCACGGAACTGGTCGCACCGAGTAAGGTACCGGCGCGCGGTCAGATTCGTGATTCCAACTCGTCGGCGTTGATGGCCGAGGCACTCGATGCCGGCGCTGAGCCCGTGTTCTACGGCATCGCGCCCGATGATGAGCAGGCGATTGCCGAGCTTGTACATCGTGCCGTGCAGGAGTGCGATTTTGTCATTACGAGTGGTGGCGCCTCGGCGGGCGATTACGATTTCGTGACGGCGCTTGTCCAGCGCGAGGGCGTGGTGCTGTTCGATCGCATCTCGATGCGTCCGGGCAAGGCCATCACGTTTGGCTTGCTCGGGGGCAAGCCCTACCTAGGGCTTTCAGGCAATCCGGCCGCGGCGTATGTGGGCTTTGAGATGCTCGCCCGTCCGGCGATTCGCAAGATGCGCGGCTTTGCCGAGGGCGTGCGTCCCGTGCAGCAGGCGACGCTCACGCACGGCGTGAAAAAGCGCCAGGACCGACGCTTCTTCGATCGCGCCACGGTTTTGCGCGACCCCGAGACCAGTGAGCTGTTGGTGACCGAGGCCAAGACGCAGAATTCGGCGCTGCTCGGCACGATGCAGCGGTCCAACTGCCTGCTGCGTATTAACGAGGGTCCGTGCGACCTTGCGGCGGGCGATGTCGTGGATGTCGTGCGTGTCGACCTGCCCGAGGGCACGGTGTTGTAGGAGGAAGACTATGGAGTTGAAGATTTCGATCGTGACGTGCTCGGATACGCGCGACCTTGCCCAGGACGAGGCTGGGGCCGCACTCGAGGAACTTATCGAGGCACAGGGCTGGACGGTCGCCTCACATGTGGTCGTGCGCGACGACGTCAGCGAGATCGGCGATGCCATCGTGGAGGCCGCCGATGAGTGCCACGCCAATGTCGTGCTCACCTGCGGCGGCACGGGGCTTTCGATGCGCGACGTGACGCCCGAGGCGACGCGTGCCGTCTGCGACCGCGATGTGCCGGGTATTGCCGAGGCGATTCGCGCGTACTCGATGACCAAGACGCGCCGCGCTATGCTCTCGCGTGCTATTTGCATGCAACGAGGTCATACACTTGTCGTAAACTTTCCCGGTTCTACGAAGGCCGCCCGCGAAAGCTGGGAGGCCATAGCAGGCCAGCTGGAGCACGCAGCTCAGATGACAGTGGGCGGCGGACATACCAACTAAGCGGTTTACCTGCGGCGGGGCGACCTAAACGGCTGCTCCGCCTTTGTTTTCCGCCGAAGCGACGCCGAGGTGCACGCTAACTCGAAACTATATTCTCTGGCGAGAATAATTTCTCACTATCATTATTCGCGCAGAAGTATAATCTGGTTGCAGATTAAAGCCCGCGGTGGGGTACCCGGGCACAAGGTCCGAAAGGGTTGAATATGTTCGATTTGGTTTCTCGCCGCGGATTCGTCTCACTTTCTGCTGTCGCCGCTGCCGGCCTTGGTCTTGCCGGTTGCTCGGGCAGCAAGACGTCCGAGCCGGCCGGATCCGATGCCGGCTCCGCCAAGGCCTCTTCCAAGAAGGAAACCGTCGAGCTGCAGGTCTTTGCCGCCAACTCCCTCGAGAAGGCCCTTCCCGAGGTCCAGGAGCTCTACACCGGCCAGACCGGCACCACCTTTGCCGATACGCAGTTTAAGGCCTCCGGCGACCTCGTTGAGCAGATGCGTGCCGGCGCCACGGTCGACCTGCTCATCACCGCTTCCAAGGGTACCATGGACGACGCTGAGACCGCCGAGCTCGTCGACGCCGACACCCGTGAGGATATGTTCGTCAACGACCTCGTGATCATTCGCGCCGAGGGCTCCGACACCAAGGTCGAGGCCATCGCCGACGTCGCGAACCTGGACGGCAAGATCGCCATCGGCGACGCCAAGACCGTTCCCGCCGGAATGTACGCCAACCAGGCCCTGGCCTCCGTGGGCCTCTACGCCGGCACCGAGGGCGACGACGGCGAGTATGCTCCCGAGATCGCCGACAAGGTCGCACTGGCCGACAAAGTTGGTACCGCCGCCGCCTATGTGTCCACAGGCGACTGCGTGGCCGGTTTTGTCTACAGCTCTGACATCTACCGCTACGACGGCATCGAGGAGGCCTTCGTGTGTCCCGAGGACTCGCACAAGCCCATCGTGTATCCGGGCGCTGTCGCCGAGAGCTCCGAGCATGCCGACGAAGCCAAGGCGTTCATCGACTTCTGTCTGACCAACAAGAAGGCTCAGAAGATTTGGGCTAAGTACGGCTTTGAGCTTTCCGCATAGTGCGGCTTGGCGCGATAATTCCATCGTTTTGTGTTTCACTCCGTCCTTGTATTCGCTTGGAGCCTTTCGTGCTTAATAGATTTCGCATGCTTGTCGCCTGTGCTTTGACCTTCGCGCTTTGCTGGGTGCCGGGATTTGCGTTTGCTGGGGACGCTGAGGACGGGGCCCAGGTTGCTGCGACCGCTCATGGCCTT
>USJQ01000088.1 GCA_900554985.1 uncultured Collinsella sp.
CACCAGAAGGTGATGCCACGCGCGGCCTCGGGGTTCGAGATGTCGCGGCGTACGCGACCGACCCAAATCAGGTCCTGGTCGGAGGTGTCCATCGGCATGGGGAAGCGGTCGTGCGCATCCTCGGCGCTCATGTCGTCAACTAGCTTGACACCCGGAGCGGCAGCCAGCGCGGCACGGGCCTCTTCCACCGTGATGTCGCGCTCGAACTCAAGCGTGATGCTCTCGGAGTGCGAGCGCAGCACGGGCACGCGCACACAGGTGCAGTTCACGCGCAGCTCGGGCAGATGCATGATCTTGCGGCCCTCGTTTTGCAACTTCATCTCCTCGGAGGTAAAGCCCTCCTCCTTGACGCCGCCAATCTGCGGAATCAGGTTGCTCGCGAGCTGGGCGGCAAACGCGCGCGGCTCGGGAATCTCCTCGCCACGGCCCAGGGCGGCCAGCTGAGCCTCGAGCTCGGCCATACCGGGGGCGCCAGCACCCGAAGCCGCCTGGTACGTCGAGACGATCATGCGCTTCACGCCAGCGAGCTGATGCAGCGGCCACGTGGGAACCAGGCCGATAATGGTCGCGCAGTTGGGGTTGGCGATAAGGCCGTGATGCCACTTGATGTCGTCGGCATTGATCTCGGGCACAACCAGCGGCACCTCGGGATCCATGCGGAAGGCATGGCTGTTGTCGACCACGACGGCGCCGCGCTTGACGGCCTCGGGCAGTAGCTCCTTCGCGATGTCGTCGCCGGCAGCTCCAAGCACAATGTCACAGCCCTCAAAGGCCTCGGGACAAGCCTCTTCGATCACGATCTGCTCGCCACGGAACTCGACGGTCTTGCCCGCAGAACGCGCGCTCGCCAGCAGCTTGAGCTTGCCAACCGGGAACTCCTGCTCGTTGAGGCACTCGAGCATCTGGGTGCCCACGGCTCCCGTCGCGCCCAAAATAGCAACCGTGTACTGTTTCATGCTTCGCCCTTTAAAGGTTGTGGCTTTTGCCCGCACGCCAAGCAGGCCGATTATTGTTGCCAGTGTATACAAGAACGGGGCGGGCACGAAACCCGCCCCGTCGAAACGAAACCGAAACGAAACGCCCCGCCATAGATTTTTGAGGCAAGTCCAAAAATCTACTGGGATAGCAGCTACTTGTGGAGCGAGACCAGAGCGGGATCGACCGGCGCGGGAGCCTCCAGATCGGAGACCTTCACAATGCCGTTCTCGTCGGAGAAGGCGCGGTAAATGGTCTGAATCGCCAGATCAAAGTCCTTCTCCTCCACACCGATGATGATATTGATCTCGTCGCAGCTCTGCGAAATCATGCGCACGCTCACGCCGGCCTGGCCAAGCATGCCAAACAGATGGCCCGAGATACCTGCGCGGCCACGCAGGTTACGGCCGACGGTCGCGATAAGCGCCAGGCCCTCGACAACCTCGATCTCGAGCGGCTCGACCTCCTGCTGAATGTCGCCCACGAGCGAGTACAGCGAATCGTGAACGTCCTGCTCCTGCACCACGGCGCCAAAGCGGTCGACACCGGTGGGCATATGCTCGACGGAAACGTCATAACGCTCGAACACCGAAAGCGCACGGCGCATAAAGCCAACACGGGGCTTGGTGCGGTCGCGGGCGACATTGATGGCGACAAAGCCGCGCTTGCCGGTCACGCCGGTAATGATGGGCTCTGCCTCGCCCTCGTCAGCCGTCTCGCTAATGATGGTGCCGGGGTCCTGCGGCGCATTGGTGTTCTTGATGACCAGCGGAATGCCGGCCTCGCGCACGGGGAACACAGCCTCCTCGTGCAGGACGCTTGCACCCATGTAAGAAAGCTCGCGCAGCTCCTCGTAGGTAACGCGCGCAATGGGCTGAGCCTCGGGAACAATACGCGGATCGGCAGAATAGAAGCCCGAGACGTCGGTCCAGTTCTCGTACAGGTCGGCACCCAGGCACTTAGCCAAGATCGAGCCGGAAATATCGCCGCCACCACGGTCGAGCAGCTTGATCTGGCCCTCACGCGTCGCGCCGTAGAAACCGGGCATAACAAAGCCGCCCTGCTGGCCGTACTCCTGCACCAGCTCGGAGGTGCGATTCATGCTGAGCGTACCGTCATGATGGAACGCCACAACCGTCGCGGCGTCCAAGAACGGCAGGCCCAGGTACTCCGCCATCAGGCGAGCGGTGAAGTACTCGCCACGGCTCACGAGCTCCTCGGTAGAGTAGCCGCCCGAGCGGGCGCGCTCGGCAAAGGCCGCGAACTCCTCGCGGATGGGATAGGTGAGCTCCAACTCGTCAGCGATATCAAAATAGCGCTGGCCGATGTCCTCGAGTAGTTCCTCGCACGACACGTGATACTTAACGTGCGCGTTAACCAGGTAGAGCAGGTCGGTTACCTTAGTGTCGCCCTTAAAGCGGCGGCCGCAGGCGGAAACCACCACAAAACGGCGGGCAGGGTCGGCATCGACGATGGCCTTGATCTTCTTGAAGTGTTCGGCGTCGGCGACCGACGAGCCGCCAAACTTGGCAATCTTAATCATGGGCTTGAGGTTACCTTTCTAAAAAGCCTCTGCGAACCTATTTTGTGCGCTCTGATACCATGGTTTCACCGATTGGGACCAAGGCATCCGAGGAGCAGTGTTATATGGGAACTTATCATAGTACACGAGGACGCACTTTATCGTGCTCAAGTAAGGTGGCAATCCGCACCGGCATCGCTCCCGACGGGGGTTTGTTTGTCTCGGACGAGCTTGGCACCCAGCAGGTCGATATCAGCTCGCTTGCTGATAAATCGTACTTTGAAATCGCTCAAAATGTGTTGGGAATGTTACTGAACGATTACACGGCCGAAGAAATTTCGGCGTGTGTCGACGAGGCATACCGCGGCACGTTTGCGAGCGAAGAGGTCACGCCGCTCGTCAAACTCGACGCCGCACCGGGTGCCGACGCCCCGCAAACCTATGTGATGGAGCTCTTTGGCGGCCCCACGAGCGCTTTTAAGGACGTCGCTCTGCAGATGCTCCCCCGTCTGATGGCCCGCACTTCCGCCAAGGACGGCGGCGCCGAGCGCATCATGATCGTCACCGCCACATCGGGCGACACGGGCAAGGCAGCACTCGCCGGTTTTGCCGACGCTCCGGGCACGGGCATCACCGTCTTTTATCCCGAAGGCAAAGTCAGCCGCGTGCAGAATCTGCAGATGTCCACGCAGGAGGGCGATAACGTCGCCGTCTGCGGCATCCGCGGCAACTTCGACGATGCCCAGAGTGCCGTCAAGCGCATCTTTGCCGATAAGGAGCTTGCCGAGCGTCTTGAGGCCGCCGGCACGGTGCTTTCGAGTGCCAACTCCATCAACGTCGGCCGCCTGGTGCCACAGGTCGTCTACTACTTTGCCGCTTATGCGCAGCTGCTGCGCGCCGGCGCCATCGAGGCCGGCGACGCCGTGGAGTTCTGCGTACCGACCGGCAACTTTGGCGACATCCTGGCCGGCTACTATGCCAAGCGCATGGGCCTGCCCGTCGCCAAGCTCGTCGTGGCGAGCGACAAGAACAATGTGCTTGCCGACTTCCTGACCACCGGCGTTTACGACCGTAACCGACCGTTCTTCACGACCATCTCGCCGTCGATGGACATCCTCATCAGCTCCAACCTCGAGCGCATGCTCTACTTCCTGTCCGATGGCGACTGCGAACTCGTTGCCGACCTTATGGAGCAGCTTGCCCAGACCGGCCGCTACGAGGTGCCCGCCGAGCTGCTGGCAAAGATTCAGAGCGTCTTTGGCTGCGGTTGGGCCAGCGAGGACGAGGTCCGCGCCGCCATCAAGAGCTGCTGGGACGCGAACGGCTACGTGATCGACCCGCACACCGCTTGCGGCTATCACGTCTTCGAAAAGGTCGCCCCCGCCGAGGGCGCCAAGGCCCGCGTGCTGCTTTCGACCGCCAGCCCTTACAAGTTCCCGCGTGCCTGCTGCGACGCCCTGGGCCTCGACGTTCCCGAGGACGACTTTGAGGCCATGCGAGTGCTCAAGCAGGCAACCAACACGGTTGCCCCGGTCCAACTCGCCGAGCTCGAGTCCAAGCCCATCCGCTTCGAAGACGTCTGCAACGTCGATGAGATGGCAAGCTACGTCGAGTCTGCAGCAAAACGAATGAGCACCAACTAGACCCCTTATTAAGCGCCGGCGAAAGCCGGCGCACCTTCTTTTTATTTAGCTTTCGGGATGATGACGAGCATGCGAGCGGGTCTGCCTGTTTAGTTCGTCGCGAGTTCCGCACAAGCCGGAAAGCACTTAATGTGCTTTCCGAGCGAGCCAGGACTGCCCGAGCAGCGAACTAAACAGGCAGACCGCCCAGGAGGACCCACATGATCAAAATCACCGTCCCAGCAACCAGCGCCAACCTAGGCATCGGCTACGATACCCTCGGCATGGCCGTCAGCCTCTACTCGCACTTCACCTTCGAGCGCACCGACAGGCTCACCATCACGGGCTGCCCCGAGGAGTTCCAAAACGAGGACAACCTGGTCTACGTCAGCTTTGTCGATGCACTGGCCGCATGGGGCGAGCCGGCTTTTCCCGTTGCCATCGACATTCAGACTGACGTTCCCGTCGCCCGCGGCCTAGGCTCCAGCTCCACCTGCGTCGTCGCCGGCATTATGGCCGCCGCCGCACTGACAGGCCACACCGTCGACCGCGCCGAGCTTGTTCGCATTGCCACCGAAGTCGAGGGCCATCCCGATAACGTCGCCCCCGCCATCCTGGGCGGCGCCGTCTGCTCCTTTACGCCGACCGACTCGCTCCCCCAGTGCCTGCGCTACGAGGTGAGCGATCGCCTGCGTTTTATTACCGTGATTCCGCCCTACGAGGTACACACGAGCGAGGCGCGCAAGGTCGTGCCGCAGGAGATTCCGCTCTCCACCGCCGTGTGGCAGATGGGCCGCATCGCCGGTATGACGCGCGGCTTGGAGACTGGTAACCTCGACCTGATTGCCGCCGCCAATGACGACCGCATCCAGGAACCCTATCGTCGCCGTCTGATTCCCGACTACAACGCCGTGCGCGACACCTGCCTTAACGGCGGCGCCAAGACCATCTGGATCAGCGGTTCGGGCTCGACCCTTATGGCGGTGACCGACGACACCATCGTGGCAAAATTCCTGCAGGTCAAGCTGCGCGAACAGTTCCCCAAGTGCGACACGCATATCCTCACGTGCGACACGGAAGGCGCCCAGATCGAATACCTGTAGACATCCTCCTCATATACCTGTCCGGGACGGTCGGGATGTTCCCTCAAAATCGTCCTCGCGCATGAAGGCCCCTTGCCCTGCTCCTACGGAGCGACGGACAAGGGGCCTTCGCGCTGCGGAATGATTTTGAGGGAACATCCCGACCGTCCCTGCGCCT
>USJQ01000089.1 GCA_900554985.1 uncultured Collinsella sp.
AAGTTCGTTTGTTCTGTTTGCGGTTATGTATACGAGGGCGCTGAGGCTCCCGAGATCTGCCCCATCTGCAAGGCTCCCAAGGAGAAGTTCGTGGAGCAGGCCGGTGAGAAGAGCTGGGCTGCCGAGCACGTGGTAGGCGTGGCTCAGGGCGCTCCCGAGGAGATCATGCAGGGCCTGCGTGAGAACTTCCAGGGCGAGTGCACCGAGGTCGGTATGTACCTGGCTATGGCCCGTGTGGCTCACCGCGAGGGTTACCCCGAGATCGGTCTGTACTGGGAGAAGGCCGCTTATGAGGAGGCTGAGCACGCTGCCAAGTTCGCCGAGCTGCTGGGCGAGGTCGTGACCGACTCCACCAAGAAGAACCTCGAGATGCGCGTTGAGGCCGAGAACGGCGCCACCGCCGGCAAGACCGATCTCGCCAAGCGCGCCAAGGCCGCTGGTCTCGATGCCATCCACGACACCGTGCACGAGATGGCTCGCGACGAGGCTCGCCACGGCAAGGCGTTCGCCGGCCTGCTAAAGCGCTACTTCGGCTAAGCCAAACGCCTGAGAGACATTCTCTAGCTTTATAAGGCCCGGACCGCATGGTTCGGGCCTTTTTCGTGTCTTGCAAACCAGTTAACGTCCCAAAAATAGGACCACCTTTGACATCGGCTTCGCGTCAAAAACTAAGTGAGTAGCCTTTTGGGAACTTGTCGAGCAGACCACCCGTATTGCTTTATAAAACCGCAGGTAGATAGCTTGCCGCAAAACAATCTGGTCGCCATCACGCTAAAAGTCTACTCACTTAGATTTGCAACCGTCCATGATCGGGCCTTTTTGTGTCTAACGGGCATCTTTTTGTCGATTTCTCCCAGTTTTGACCAGTCAACGAATAGCTCAGACCGAAGTAATGCCTCGGCCCCTTGCTCCTCCAAGCTTTTATCGCGATATTCAACATCGAGCAACCTGCATACGGCCTTAACAATCGCATGGAATCTATCATCATCGGATATCTGTCCGTGTGTCAGGAGAAATACATCGTAGCCCATGGCCTGAAGCGCCGTCATGCGGTCGGCGTCACGCAAACCATCCCCGGCTCGCCCGTGTGAGCCCTTTCCTTGGCATTCAATGGCCACCTGTCGCTCTCCGTCCGGCGAAGAAAGAAGTAGGTCGATATATACACGGGACTTGCCTACAATCGCCCGAGCACTTGCGCTTAGCGCCACTTCGACATTGAGCTCTATGCCGCAAAAACCTTCGCCTCCCAATGATCGTGGCAACCCAAGCAACAAATACGTCTCAACCTCAAAAGGCGATGCGGCACCCAGTGGAACGAGATGCGATACCGCGACAAATCGCTTGCCGTAACGCATCCCACAAACATCTGAACAAAAACGGTCAAGATCTCCGTCCAAAACCAAAGCGTCGCGCCGCCACAAATTTGAGGCGGCACCGTCCTCGGACGGGCAACGTGCCCAACCAAAGGTTGCCGGAATCGCGCCCGACTCAATTGCACGCGAAAGCTCTGCCTCGAGTGCTGCTGGCAAGGCACAAACCGTAAACAAGCCGCACATCTCCGCCAATACCAAAAGCAGCTGGAGATCCGTCAGATGCCGCGACATGATGAATGCCGTCAGCAAAGGAGATGTGACCAAAAACCCATGTTCCGTTTCCAGCACGGATTCCCTGGGAAGCTCACCAAGGAACAGCCGTTGCCTAACGCTGGCAGGACAAGTCCGCTTATTTCTCGTCCCAACCAATGTATGCAACGGCAAGCCGAGCGCAACCGCAGCCGTCGGGTTACGGGCGAGGCCATATCGCTGCCGGTCTTCTTCCGGTCGTGGAAGTGGCGGACACAAAGCGAGGGCTTGAGGAGGCAAACGCCAGTACCTAAAAGCCGATATGTCACAAAGTAGATCCTTCATAGGCACAGGAAAACACGGATTTCAACCCGGGTACTCCCGCATTGGCGCGAACGTACCGAAAAGGGCGCCGAACGGACTGTTAAGTTTTCAACAGCCTTCCCCAACTGGCCAAAAGCTTGCCAAGAACTGGACGGAGTCCTGTTGAAAACCCGCTATTTCTCTCATGCGGAAGCTTTGCACAGCAAGTGAGTAGGCTTTTTGGAAACTCCCGAGCAGGCAGGCCATCTTGTCTTGCAAAGCCGCAGGTAGACGACTTGCTGCAAAACGGTCTGGTCGGCATAACGCCAAAAGTCTACTCACTTAGGCTAGAGGGCACCCCCATTAGCTGTGATTCCAGGGTGTTTAGCGCATTTGGACTCAAATCGTCATACTGGACAAGGATTCGAGCCAAGTTTTTAGGGACAGATGCGCCATCGGCACACCAAAAGCAGTCACCGATATCGATATAAGGGATATTCGAGTGCATAAGTGCCCGCGTAAAAGAGCTTCCGCCCGCGCCACGCTCCGCAACCACGATGCAGTAAAGGCCCGCGTCTGCATGCTCGATCGAGACCTCTCCTGCCGGAAATACCTTCCGCACAAGCGCCATCAGGCCATCACGCGCCTCGCGAGCACGAACGCGCACGCGGTTCACATGTCGCTCGTAATCACCCGATTCCAGCAAACGCGCCAAAGCGACCTGGTCAACAGAGCTCACCGACGAGGCGTAGAAACCAAGGTTGCGCCTAAACCGCTCCATTAACTCATCGGGCAACACCATGTACGCCAAACGCAACGCCGATGAAAGGCTCTTCGAAAACGTGTTGGTGTAGATAACCGACTGGGCGGCATCGATCGACGCGAGCGCGGGAATCGGCTTGCCGGCAAGGCGAAACTCACAATCAAAGTCATCTTCGATGAGATACCGACCTGGTCGCTCGGCGGCCCAGCTCAGCAGCGCATAGCGACGTGCAATGCTCGTCACAAGGCCGGTCGGATACTGATGGGACGGCATCAGGTGAAGAACATCGGTCCCAGTTTTCTGCAGAGCGCTCAGGTCCACGCCGTCGTCATCCAACGGGATATGTCGAACTTCGCAACCCATAGCCTGGTAGATGCGCGTCAGCCGCAAATAGCCCGGATTCTCAACGGCATATACCTTGTCGGCTCCAAGCAGCTGAACCAACATGGTATCGAGCAGCTGGGCGCCCGCACCGATAACAATGTTGTCGGGATCGACATTCATGCCCCTTGTCCCGCGTAAATGGTGAGCAATTGCGCGTCGTAGCCGAGCGGTGCCCTGTGCCGGCGCAGTCGAAAAGATTTCGCGTTCGTCTTCGGATGCCAGCGTCGCCCGCAGTGCGCTTTGCCAAAGCCGCGCCGCCTCCAAAGTGGAAGGAGAAAGCGCATCGAATCGCTCGACCTGTCCGTTGACATCACGCGCACTGGGGCCCACAGAGACGGCATCTCGGTCGATGCCCTCCGCAGCCAAAGCCAAGACCGGTGCATCCGGAAGCTCGCAAGCGTAGTAGCCACGACGCGGCATTGAGCAAATATAGCCCTCGGCAAGTAGCTGGCTATATGCGTTCTCGATGGTAATGACACTGATTCCCAGATGACTGGCAAAGGCGCGCTTAGACGGCAGATGCTCCCCCGCCGCAATGCGTCCAGCAACGATATCATCTCGAATTTGCTGGTAAACATACTCATAGAGCGATGCTTCGCCGCGATTTTCCAAATTGTAGTCAAGCATGGGCATCACCTGACCTTATCGAATCATTCAATCTGGCATTAGTCTGACCTTGTTATTATCTCCAAAACTGAGTATTCCGCCATACCCAGCTCCCCGATAGGATGTTCCGTCAAGCAATACACATGCCAACCAAGGGAGCACCCATGGCAGAACAGACCAGCAAGGCCGATCGCGTCAAACTCAATCGCGAGCTCGCGCAAATGCTCAAGGGCGGTGTCATCATGGACGTCACCACGCCCGAGCAGGCACGCATTGCCGAAGAGGCGGGCGCCTGCGCCGTCATGGCACTCGAACGCATCCCGGCCGACATCCGCGCCGCAGGCGGCGTCTCACGCATGAGCGACCCCAAGATGATCAAGGGCATCCAAGAGGCCGTCTCCATCCCTGTTATGGCCAAGTGCCGCATCGGTCACATCGTCGAGGCGCAGGTCCTGCAGGCCATCGAGATCGACTACATCGACGAATCCGAGGTTCTCTCCCCTGCCGATGATGTCAATCACATCGACAAGACCCAGTTTGACGTACCGTTTGTCTGCGGTGCCCGTGACCTGGGCGAGGCGCTGCGCCGTGTTGCCGAGGGCGCCACGATGATTCGAACCAAGGGCGAACCGGGTACGGGCGACGTCGTTCAGGCCGTGCGTCACATGCGCAAGATCCAAAAGCAAATCCGCAACGTCGTTGCCCTGCGCGACGATGAGCTCTTTGAGGCAGCCAAGCAACTGCAGGTTCCGGTCGAGCTGGTGCGCAAGGTCCATGTCACGGGCAAGCTTCCCGTCGTTAACTTTGCCGCCGGCGGCGTAGCGACCCCCGCCGACGCCGCGCTGATGATGCAGCTGGGCGCCGAAGGCGTCTTTGTCGGCTCGGGCATCTTTAAGAGCGGCGACCCCGCCAAGCGCGCAGCCGCCATTGTCAAGGCCGTGGCAAACTTCACCGACGCCAAACTCATCGCCGAGCTTTCGGAGGACCTGGGCGAGGCCATGGTCGGCATCAACGCCGACGAGATCGAGATCATCATGGAGGAGCGCGGGCGCTAGTCCAACAGAAAGGATCGCACATGAGCGATTACGCAGACCAGACGGTCGCCGTGCTGGCGGTCCAAGGTGCTTTTGCCGAGCACGAGGCGAGGCTGTCCGAGCTGGGCGCACGTTGTATTGAGCTGAGGCAGGCGGCTGATTTGAAGCAGGACTTTGACCGTCTAGTACTTCCCGGCGGCGAGTCTACCGTTCAAGGGAAGCTGCTTGATGAGTTGGGCATGCTCGAGGAGCTTCGTACCCGCATCGCTGAAGGCATGCCCGTCCTGGGCACCTGCGCCGGCCTGATTCTGCTGGCTCACGACCTTGCCGCCCATGACGATAAGGGCACGCCGCGTTTGGCAACCATGGATGTACTTGTCGAGCGCAATGCCTACGGCAGGCAGCTCGGCAGCTTTCGAACCAAGGGGCAGGTAGCCGGCAGCGACGGTAAAGTGCCGCTGACGTTTATCCGCGCGCCCCGCATCGTCGAGGTCCACGGCGACGCCAAGGCCCTGGCAGAGGTCGATGGCCGAGTCGTCGCCGCCCGCCAGGGCAACCAGCTCGGCGTAACCTTCCACCCAGAACTCGATGAAGACACCCGCCTCCACGAGCTGTTCCTGCAAATGTAGGCGGAATAGAAACGAGCGTGGATTTTCGGACACGTAACAAATGAGAGTGGATAATCTCCCACCTT
>USJQ01000090.1 GCA_900554985.1 uncultured Collinsella sp.
ATGAGGCCGTGTGTGTCTCGGGCAAGACCGGCGAGGGCATCCACGATCTGCTGGAGTCCATTGTCTTTTTGATCTCTCCGCCCAAGGGCGATGCGAACGCGCCGCTCAAGGCACTCATTCTGGATTCATACTTCGACGAGTATCGTGGCGTCGTCGCCACGGTCCGCATCTTTGACGGCTCCATCAAAAAGGGCGATACCTTGCGCATGATGCAGGCAAAGGGCGACTTTTTGGTCGATGGCGTGGGCGTCAAGCGTCCCGCCGAGACCCCGGTCGACGCGCTCACGGTCGGCGAGGTCGGATACGTGGTCACGGGCCTGAAGGACCCCGAGGCCGTTCGCGTGGGCGATACCCTCACGTGGGCGTCGAATCCCTGCCCCGAGCCGCTTCCCGGCTACCGCGAGGCCAAGCCCATGGTTTATACGGGCCTGTTCCCGATCGATAACAAGGACTACGAGAACCTGCGTGACGCGCTCGATAAGCTACACGTCAACGACCCGTCGTTGGTGTGGGAGCCCGAGACCTCGGTGGCGCTCGGCTTTGGCTTCCGCGTGGGCTTCCTGGGCCTGCTGCATATGGAGGTCGTTAAGGAACGCCTGGAGCGCGAGTTCAATCTGGACCTCATTGCCACGAGTCCTTCGGTCGACTATCACGTGTACAAGACCGATGGCGAGATGATCGATGTCCGCAGCCCGCAGGACCTGCCCGAGGCCACACGTATCGAGCGTATCGAGGAACCCTACCTCAAGGCCAAGATCATCTGTCCGCCCGAGTATACGGGTGCCGTCATGCAGCTCGCCATCGAGCACCGCGGCGTGACGACCGACATGATCCATCTCACGAGCAAATCGGTCGAGATGCGCTTCGATATGCCGCTTGCCGAGCTCATTTTGGACTTCTTTGACCAGCTCAAGAGCCGTACCAAGGGCTATGCCTCGCTCGACTACGAGTTCAACGAGTACCGTCCCTCCGAGCTTGTGAAGCTCGATATCTTGCTTTCGGGTGATGAGGTGGACGCGCTGTCGTTTATCGTCCATAAGGACAAGGCCTATGGCCTGGCCCGTGGTCTGTGCGACAAACTTAAGGAGATCATCCCGCGTCAGCTGTTCGAGGTGCCCATCCAGGGTGCTATCGGTAACAAGATCATCGCCCGTTCCACTGTCAAAGCGCGTCGCAAGGACGTTCTTGCCAAGTGCTACGGCGGCGATATCTCGCGTAAGCGCAAGCTGCTCGAGAAGCAGAAAGAGGGCAAGAAGCGCATGAAGGCCATCGGATCGGTCGAGGTCCCGCAGGAGGCCTTTATGGAGATCCTCAAGGTGGACGAGTAGGTCTATGGCGCTTTCCGAATACAGCAAGCGGCTGCTGGGCGCCTATGCCGAGCAGCCGTTCCTTATGGCTCCCATGGCGGGCGTGACTGACCCCGCCTACCGCATCATGTGTCGCCGCCGCGGTGCCAACCTTGCCTACAGCGAGATGGTGAGCGTGGCGGGCCTTGCCTATGCCAGCAACAAAACGTGGCGCCTGGTGCTGCCGGCCGACGAGGAGCAGCAGATTTGCGTGCAGCTCTTTGGCTCCAAGCCCGATCAGTTTGCGAGTGCCGTCGCCGCCGTCGAGGAGCGTGTGGGCGATCGCCTGTCGCTCATCGATATCAACATGGCCTGTCCTGCCCGAAAGGTTGTCACCAAGGGCGAGGGCTCTGCCCTTATGCGCACGCCCGATTTGGCCGAGAAGATCGTCGAGGCGGCGGTGGGCGCGGCGCATGTGCCCGTGACCGTGATCATCCCCCTGGCCCTACACGCCGCGGACCGGATCGCGGCGACGTTGGCCCCGCTGACCGCAGGCGCTGGCGCCGCCGCGGTGGCGGTGCATGGCCGCTGCGCCACGCAGCTCTATACGGGCCAGGCCGATTGGTCGGTCGTCGATGAGGTTGCCGACGCCGTTGAGATTCCCGTGATCGGTTCGGGCGACGTGTTTACCGCCGAGGATGCCGCGGAGCATCTGCGCAACTCGGGCGCCAGCGCGGTGTTTATCGCGCGCGGTATCTACGGGAACCCGTGGGTGTTTGGCGATGCTCGCGCCCTTGCGCTCGATGGCACGCCGGTTCCTTCTCGCTCCTCGGTCGAGCGCCTGGAGGCTCTGCGTGAGCACCTGACGTTGACGCACGAGCTTCTGCCGCTTATGTCGCGCGCCCGTACGTACGCGAGCTGGTATCTAAAGGGCATGCCCCATGCCGCCGCCTGGCGCGCTCAGGTGGTGCGCTGCTCCACGTACGAGGAGTTTATGGCACTGGTCGATGATATCGAGCGCGATGTGGTGGCCTGCGAGGCTGCCCTTGCCGCCGGCGAATCGGTGCCCCCTCATCCGCTGGAGGCTTAAGGGTGGCCGTTACCGCGCTGTACGTGCACGTGCCGTTTTGCGCCCAAAAGTGCCGGTACTGCGACTTTGACTCGCGCAGTTTTTCTCCGTGCGACCTGAGTGCTGCGCTCGATGTCTATTTTGAGCAGTTGTTCGCGCGCCTCGATGCTTTTGGCAAGGCTGGGGCCCTTGACCATATCCGCACCGTCTATGTTGGCGGCGGTACGCCGTCGCTGGCGGGGGAGCGCCTGGTGGAGCTGGCGCGGCGTATTCGTGCGTGGTGCGCCCCCGTTGAGTTTACCTGCGAGGCCAATCCCGAGTCGCTGACCGCCGAGCTTGCCACTGCGCTTGCCAAGGTTGGTGTCACACGCGTCTCTCTGGGCGTGCAAACGCTCGATAACACCGAACTTACCGCCATCGGCCGTATTCACGATGCCGATCGGGCGTTTGCCGCCATCGCGACGGTCAAGAACTCTGGGCTTGACGTGTCGTGCGACCTTATGTGCGGACTTCCCGGGCAGACCGCAGCGAGTTGGAAGCGCACGCTCGATGGCGTGCTGGCGGCGGCTCCGCATCATGTGTCGGTCTACCCGCTCACGCTTGAGGAGGGGACTCCCCTTTATCGCATGGCGTGCCGCGACGAGTCGGTCGAGCCCGACGAGGATTTTCAAGCTTTGTGCATGGATGTGGCGCGTGAGCGTCTGGGTGCGGCCGGCTATCACCCGTATGAGGTGGCAAGCTATGCGCTCGACGGACATGAGTGCGCCCATAACATTGCCTACTGGACCGGCCAGGGCTATTTGGGCCTGGGTCGTTCCGCCGCGGGCATGCTCGACGCCGAGGATTTCGACCGTCTTGCAGGTTTGTTCCCCGGCGTGTCTTCTCGAGGCGATTCGTACCGCGTGCGTCTGGTGCAACGTGACGATGACGCGACGGCGTTTGAGGCCGAATATCTGTCGCAGCGTGAGGCTGCGGCTGAAGACCTGATGCTGTCTTGTCGCATGACGGGCGGTGTTGCGTCCGACCTGTTGGTTCGTGCAGCTTGCGTCATCCCGGCCGATGAGCTGGCAGCTGCCTGCGATCGCGCGCTCGAATTGGGTCTTGCCACTTGGGTGCCCGAGACGCTCGGGGTCCATGAGGGACCTTTCACTTCGGCAGATGTCGTCGCGGGCTATGTTCGAGCTCGTCTGGCGCCGACGCACTTGGGCTGGCTCGATGGAAATGTTCTGTTCGAGCTGTTTTGGGATCTAGCTTAGGCCGCTCGTGTAGAATTACCGGAATATATACGCTGCTGTGAGCAGGAGGTTGCCGCGCATGGCGACGATGAACGAAAAAGATTACTACGAGATTCTGGGTGTCTCCAAGGACGCCACCTCGCGTGATATTCAAAAGGCCTTTCAGCAAAAGGCCCGCAAGCTCCATCCGGACGTCAACAAAGAGCCGGATGCCGAGGAAAAGTTTAAAGAGGTTTCCGAGGCCTACGCCGTGCTTTCGGATGAGCAAAAACGTGCGCGCTACGACGCCATGCGCTCGGGCAATCCCTTTGCCGGTGCTCCTACGGCTTCGCCCTATGGTGGCGGCTACGCCGGCAACACAGGCTATGGCAATCCCTTTGAGGGCGGTTTTCCCTTTGGCGGCGCTTGGGGCCAGCAGCGTCGTGGGCAGGCTGCTTACAATCCCGAGAACGGCGCCAATGTGGTCGTCGATATCAAACTCGACGCCAAGGAGGCCAAGGGCGGTGCCCGCAAGACCGTCCGCTATACGCGCTTCGATACCTGTGGTCACTGCGGTGGTTCGGGCTCTGTTTCGTCCGAGCATGCACATACCTGTCCGAGCTGCGGCGGTCGCGGTCACATCGATGTCGACCTGTCCTTTCTGTTTGGTGCCGGCACGTTCCAGTCGGTCTGCCCTGAGTGCGGTGGCTCCGGTAAGGTCGTCGCCGACCCCTGTCCCGATTGCGGCGGCAGCGGGCGGACCCGTGTGACCTCCGAGCAGACGATTGAGTTTCCCGCCGGCACGCACGATGGCGACGAGGTCCGTATTGGCGGCATGGGTCACGCCGGCACCAACGGCGCCTCTGGCGGTGATCTGGTCGGTCGCGCCCATGTTGAGGCCGAGCGCCTGGAAGGCAAGGCCCGTACCGGTTTTTACCTGATGGGCATCGTGGCGCCGTTTTTGGTGCTCTCGGCCATCTCGGGCGTGTTCTCGGCCTTTGCCGTGATGTGCTTTATTCCGTTTGCCATGGGCCTGTTCATGGTGCTCTCGGACGGCGTGCTGCACCGCAGCCTGCTGTGGTGGAAGCGCGGCGCGATGCAGTTTGCCAACGGTTTTGCCAACGGATTTATGTTTGCGCTCGTGTCGGTTTGGTTTGCGAGCTGCTCGCAACGTGCCATGCTTTCACCCTACGCAATGCAATAACATCAAACCCTCTGTTTGCGGCCGGCCCAGCTTGGGTATAGGACGCACTGTGACAATAATGAAAGTCGGAAGGATTCGGTCGTGTCGGAAAATAGGGATTACTACGAGGTGCTTGGCGTCGACAAGGATGCCGACGCGCGGACGATTAAGCGTGCGTTGCTAAAGAAGGCGCGTACCGTCCAGCCGCACGTTTCGGAGGACCCCGAGGCCGAGGCTAAGTTCAAAGAGCTCAACGAGGCATATTCCGTTCTTTCCGATGAGCAGAAGCGTGCTAACTACGACCGTTACGGCATTGCCGACGGCCCTGGTGGTTCGGGCTACGTCGACATTAACGATATCTTTGGCGGCATGGGCATGGACGACCTCTTCTCGTCGTTCTTTGGCGGCGGTGCCGGCGGTGGCGCCCGAAATCGCCGTGAGCGTCGTCGCGGCCGCGACATGGCCATCTCCCTTTCGGTGACGCTCGAGGAGGCGGCACTCGGGTGCAAAAAGACGATCAGCTATGACCGCCTTGCTCCCTGTGAGGATTGCAATGGCACCAGTAGGCGCGAGGGCGCGCGGAAAA
>USJQ01000091.1 GCA_900554985.1 uncultured Collinsella sp.
CATGGCTGCTGGTATCCCCTGCGGTACTGAGGTCGAGGTCAAGTGCGACGGCGCCGACGAGGCCGAGGCTCTGGCTGCTGCCATCGAGCTCATCAAGAGCGGTCTTGGCGAGTAGAACTCAAACGGGTCGCATGTTGAACAACTAAGTTCATATTTGGGGGCGCAGTGACCTGTTGTAAGGTAACTGCGCTCTTTTGTCATGGATATGGCAAAACGCTTTATCACATGACACGGAGAGAGGAATGGGAATGTATCAGGGAGTCAACGCCTCCGAGGGCATCGGTATCGCCACCGTCATGGTCGCCGTCGATCCCGACTTGACGTTTGAGCCGCACGAGGTTGCTGATTCGGCAGCAGAGAAGGAGCGCTATCAGTCCGCTCTTTCGGTCTTCTGCGAGAAGACCCAGGCTCAGGCCGACCACATGAAGGAGACGGTGGGCGAGGCCGAGGCCGAGATCATGAGCGGACACATTGTTCTGGCTCAGGATCCGGGTATGACCGACGCCATCAACGCCGCCATTGACGGCGGTACCTGCGCCGAGCAGGCGCTCATGGACACCTCGACCATGTTCGAGAACATGTTCCTGTCCATGGACGACGAGATGTTCCGTCTTCGCGCGGCTGACATCGCCGACATCCGCACCGGTATTCTGGCCGAGCTGCTGGGCAAGGAGGTCGTCGACCTCTCCGTCCTGCCCGAGAACACTGTCGTTGTCGTGCACGACCTCACGCCGTCCATGACCGCCACGATCGATAAGGCCCACGTTGCCGGTATCGTCACCGAGACCGGTGGCCGCACGTCGCACTCCGCGATCATTGCGCGCGCCCTCGAGATCCCGGCTGTCCTTTCGGTCTCCAACAGCTGCACCGCACTGCGCAACGGCATGACCGTTGTCGTCGACGGCGGCAAGGGTATCGTCGAGGCCGATCCCGACGAGGAGACGCTCGCTGCCTACACCGCCAAGGCCGAGGCCTTCGCTGCCGAGAAGGCAGCCCTCGAGGCCTTCCGTGGCAAGCCGTCCGTGACTGCTGATGGCATCAAGAAGATCATCGCCTGCAACATCGGTAACCCCGATGACGTGCCCAACGCGCTCGATCACGACGCCGAGGCTATCGGTCTGTTCCGCTCCGAGTTCCTGTTCATGGACTCTGCTGAGCTTCCTTCCGAGGAGGAGCAGTTCAACGCCTACCGTAAGGTCGCCAGCGCGCTCAAGGGTGCTCCGGTCATCCTCCGCACGCTCGATGTGGGGGGCGACAAGGGGATTCCGTATCTGCATATGGTCAAGGAAGACAACCCCTTCATGGGCTTCCGCGCCGTGCGTTACTGCTTGGCCAATCCCGACCAGTACAAGGTCCAGCTCCGCGCTCTGCTGCGCGCTAGCGCCTTCGGTGACGTCAAGATCATGATCCCGCTCGTCACCTGCGTCGAGGAGGTCTTGGCTGTCAAGGAGCTCGTCGAGCAGTGCAAGGCCGAGCTGACCGAAGAGGGGCGCAAGTTCAACGAGAACATCGAGGTCGGCATCATGGTCGAGACGCCTGCCGCTTCGCTGCTCGCAGACCGTCTTGCCGAGGTCGCCGACTTCTTCTCCATCGGCACCAACGACCTGATCGGCTACACCATGTGCGCCGACCGTGGCAACGACACCATCTCCAACCTGTACCAGGTTTACTATCCCGCCGTGCTCCGCTCGCTCAAGAACATCATCGAGAGCGGCGTTAAGGCCGGTATCATGGTCGGTATGTGCGGCGAGGCTGCTGCCGATCCGCTGCTCGAGCCGCTGCTGATCAGCTGGGGCCTGGAGGAGTTCTCGATGAGCGCTCCGTCGATCCTGCGCGCCCGCAAGACCATCAGCCAGTGGACCAAGGCCGAGTGCGACGAGCTCGCCGAGAAGGCGCTCGCCTGCAACACCGCCGCCGAGGTCAAGGCACTGCTCGAGTCCGCAGCTCGCTAATTTGGTATCAGAGGTAACCGCGGGGTTGGAATGGGCCGGCCACGCGGCCCTCACATATACAGGGGGTACTGTAAATGTTCTACACGCTAACCGCTAACCCGGCTGTCGACATGACGGTTTCGAGCTCTCCGCTCGAGCCCGACGAGAACGTCCGCACCGGTTCGGCCAGCTACACGGCTAACGGCAAGGGCCTCGACGTGTCCTTCGCCTTTAAGAAGATGGGCGTTGACACCGTCGCGCTCGGCTTCTTCGCTGGCTTCACGGGCAAGTTCATCGTCGAGGAGGTCATGAACCTGGGTTGCCTCTGCCGCCCGGTCTGGACCGACGGTATCACGCGCATCAACACCTACGTCAACGATGGCCAGCACGAGTACGGCATCCTGAACCCTGGCGCTCCTATTACGCCGCAGCACCAGGAGGAACTCTACAAAATCCTGGACACCGCGGGCGATCTTGAGTGCCAGATCGTCTCCGGCTCCGTGCCTCCCAAAGCTACGCCCGACTTCCTGGCTCAGGTCATGGAGCACGCTCAGGCTCGTGGCGCCGACGTCGTCCTGGACCTGTCCTCCGACAAGCTCAAGGAGCTCGCTCACAAGAAGCCGCTGCTCATCAAGCCGAACCATCACGAGATGAAGGCCATCGTCGGCGTGCCGGTCGACACCGACGACGAGGTTCGCGTTGCCATGAAGATGGCTCACGACGCTGGCGTTCAGAATGTGCTGCTCACCCGTGGTAGCCGCGGCGACGCTTACTTCTCCAACGGCGAGGACATCTGGTACGCCAAGCGTGAGTTCAACATCAAGCTGGTTTCTTCCGTCTGCGCCGGCGACTGCACCCTCGCTGCGTTCCTGCACAAGTGGTACAGGGATCGCGACAACGTCGAGGAGGCCATGAAGCTCGCTATGGCCACCGGCGCCAACGTTGCCGAGTCCGTCGGCATCGGCGACTTCGGTCACGTCGACGAGTACAGCAAGCGCGTTGCTGTCCGGAAGCTCGATCGTCAGTAAGCGAAACGCGACATATTCGTGCGCATGCGGCGCTCCGGTTTCGGCCGGGGCGCCTTTTTGTTCCGGCATGGGGGAGAGGTGTCCTGCCGGACTTCATCGCTTCCACACCGTTCACCGAGTTGCCCTAGCCTTTTGTCGATGCGTGGAATATACTTTCATTAACACGTTGCTTCGTGAAAGGAACATTCATGATTTACACGCTCACTGCAAATCCCGCCATTGACTACAACATCGCCTGCGACGGCCTTGCTGCCAACACCGTCACGCGTACCCGCAACGCCGTCTACACGCCCAACGGCAAGGGCCTCAACGTCTCGTTTACGCTCGACCACTACGGTGTCGACACCACGATCCTGGGTTTCTTCGCCGGCTTCTCGGGCGAGTTTATCGTTAAGGGCGCTGAGGCCCTGGGCGTGCCCGTCAAGCCCGTGTGGACCGACGGCATCACGCGCGTCAACGTGTTCCTCAACGCCGGTCCCGACACCGAGTACAACATGGTCAATGCCGGTGCCGCCATCAACGCTGCCAACGAGCAGGAGATGTTTGAGCTCATCGATTCGCTCGATGACATGACCTGCCTGGTCATCAGCGGCTCGCTGCCTCCCAACACTTCCGAGGGCTTCCTGGCCGAGGTCCTGCGCCGCGTCAAGGCCAAGGGGGCCGAGTTCGTCCTCGATATCTCGAGCCATCAGCTGGCAGACCTCATTGCCATGGAGCCGCTGCTGATCAAGCCCAATGACGACGAGCTGCTCGACATCTTTGGCATCAAGGTGAGCGGTGGCGACGACGAGTCCGTCAAGGGCGCCATGGCCGAGCTGCACGCCAAGGGCGCTAAGAATGTACTGCTGACGCTCGGCGGCGACGGCGCGTACTTCTCCAACGGCGAGCACATTTGGTTTGCCAATCGCACCTTCGACGTCAAGCTGCTGTCGACGGTGTGCGCCGGCGATTCCTCGCTCGCTGCCTTCCTGTCCGTGTGGCACGACGCCCCGGAGCGCGTCGAGGACGCCCTGCGCCTTTCGATGGCTACCGGCGCCAACGTGGTCGAGTGCCCCGGTCTGGGCGATTTTGCCAAGGTGGACGAATATATGAAGCACATTGAGGTTCGCCAGGTCTGCTAGCAGCATCGATTTGTCGTTGCCGAATACCCGCTTTGGATTACCAAGGCGGGTGTTTTTTGCGCGCTGAACGTATGTGGCGTCTGCTGTCTCGATTTATCTAATCGACGACGCGATTGCGTGTGCGTGTTTTCTCGTTTCTTGTTAGACTTCTTGAGAACCATCGTTTTACGCTCACAAGTGCAGGAGGCCATAGGCATGTGCAATGTTTCGCTCAACGGTACTCAACCGTCCGATGCGTCCCTGTGCGTCCTGCGCGCGCTTGAGGCGGCTGGTCTTGAGGCTTGGTACGTGGGCGGTTGGGTGCGCGACGCTCTGATGGGGTGCCCCAGCCACGATGTTGATATGTGCTGTAGCGGCCTGTGGCAGGAGTCCAAAGCGGCGCTCGAGGCCGCCGGCATCGCGGTTGTGGAGTCGGGTATTAAATTTGGCGGAATCACGGCTATTTCCGATGGCGAGCGTATCGAGGTCACCACGTACCGTCTGGATGGCTTTTACACCGATGGTCGTCATCCCCAGAGTGTGGAGCGTGCCTCCTCGCTCGAGGACGATCTGGCGCGCCGCGACTTTACCGTCAACGCCATGGCCTGGCATCCCGAGCGCGGGCTTGTCGACCGCTACGACGGCCAGGGTGACTTGGAGCGCAAGCTGATTCGCGCTGTCGGCGATCCCAAGCGTCGTTTTAACGAGGACGCACTGCGCATGTTGCGTGCGGTGCGCTTTGCCTGCCGCCTGGACTTTATGATTGAGCCCGAGACTAAGCGCGCGCTTGCCGAGTGTGCGCCGCTGCTCGATGCCGTGGCGCGTGAGCGTGTGGGTATTGAGCTCGAGGGCATTCTTTCGACCGGTCATGGGGGAGACGCGATGCTCCGCTATCCCGAGCTCATCTGCGCCGCCGTGCCCGAGTTGGCAGCGGGTCGCGGGTTTGATCAGCGCAGTGTCTATCATGCGTTTAACGTCTACGTGCATATCGCCCGTGTGCTGACGGTGGCGGGGGAGCTCGCGCTGTGTGACGGCGTCGCGCCCTCGTCGAGCCTTATGTGGGCGGCGTTTTTGCACGATGTGTCCAAGCCCGAGTGCTTCACGGTCGATCACGCCGGCAGCGGACATTTCTACGGTCATCCCGAGCTCGGCGCCAAGAAGGCGCGCGTCATTATGGATCGCCTGGCCCTCTCGCACGACTTGGTGCGCGACGTGTGCCTGCTCATCAAATACCATGACAAGCCGCTGCGCCCCGAGCGCTCCTGCCTGCTCA
>USJQ01000092.1 GCA_900554985.1 uncultured Collinsella sp.
AAGCCCAGCTGGCGGGCAATCTCCTTGGCGATGGTGGACTTGCCGGAACCGGCGGGGCCGTCGATGGCGACGATCATGCAATGCTTCCTTTCGGTGGTTGACGTGCTGGTATGGGACGCGGGCGCTGGGGCTTTGCGATTGCCTAGCTCGTGTAGCGCTCGCGGTAGGTGTTGCGCTTGGGCGCGGAGCCGTGGCTGCCGTGGTGACGCGTGCGACTCGCGGTGTTGGTCGCCGGCGCGGCGCTGCGCTTGGAGCTGGCCTGCTTGGGCGGGATACCGCCGTCTTTGAGGATCTGCACCTCGCGGTCGGTGAGCTCGCGCCACGAGCCCTTGGCCACATCCTTGAGCTCCAGGCCGGCAAAGTTGCAGCGGTGCAGGCGGATCACCGGGTGGTGAATCTTGCTCAGCATGCGCTTGACCTGGTTCTTGCGGCCTTCGCGGATGATGACCTCCACGGCGGTGGTGCCGGGCTTAACGCCTTGCGGAGCTACGGCCTCGGCCTCGCGCGCGTTAATGACGCGGCAGATCGCCGGCTGGCACAGGCCGTCATCGAGCTCGATGCCGCGGCGGCTCGGCACGCCCGCGCGCGCCAAAAGCGCTGCAGGCGCATGGTGTGCGGATAGACGGGCTGGACGTCGCCTGCGGGCGTTGTGGCGCCCGTGGCGCTTGTGATGCGCGTCTCCCCTGCTTCGTTAGTTCTCGTCATGCATATCCTCCGAGGTATCACCGGTGGGCAGAAGCTCCTCGCCATCGGTGTCCTCAACATCGGTATCGATCAGTTCGCGCTCTTCGTCCAGGTCCTCGGCCTGCTCCTCGAGCGTGGACTGAATGCTGCGGCCGCTCAGGCGCTCGCGGATAAACTGGCGTGACTGCTCGTCGGGGGCAAACTGCTCCAGATCGGGCAGGTCGCGGGTGGAGCGCAGGCCGAACTTTTCCAAGAAGGCGTTGGTCGTGCCGTAGATGATGGCCTGACCGCGTTCGGGGTCGCGGCCGAGTTCGCGCACCAGGCCCTTGTCCACGAGCGACGCGATGACGCCGTCGGAGTTGACGCCCCGGACGCCCTTGACCACCTCGCGCGTGACGGGCTGGTGGTAGGCGATGACGGCCAGGGTCTCGAGCGCCGCCTGTGACAGCTTTTGCGTGTCCCAGCTCAGCACGTAGGCCTCGACCACGTCATGGTAGGCGGGGTGCGTGAACATGCGCCAGCCACCGGCGACTTCGCGCAGCTGAAAGCCGCGGTTGGCCTCCTCGTACTCAACTTTGAGCTCAGCCAAAAGCGACGCGCACTCGCCCGGGGCGATATCCAGCGCACTTGCCAGCGCGGGTGCGCTGACGGGGTCGCTCGACACCAGCAGCAGCGCCTCGAGAGCGCCTTTGAGGCTGTTTGCCTCCAGCGTGGAAAGGTTCGACATACTAGCGTCTCCTATTCGGTGAGCTCGGGGCCCTCGCCGGGCACGTATGCCTCGGCGCCCTCGACGCGGTTGATTTGAATAGTTCCAAAGATCTCGTCCTGGCTCAGTGTAAGAGAGCCGCGCTTGGCGAGCTCGAGCATGGCCAGGAAGGTGACGACAAGCTGTTCGGTGGTGGCATCGCCGTCCAACAGCTCGCGGAAGGTGCAGGTTTGGTGAGCCATGGTAAAGCGATCGACCGAGGCCACCGTCAGGTCGAGCGGCACGCGATGCGGTGCCACGTGCTCGGCTTCCAGCAGGAAAGTCTGGCGCTTGCCGTCCAGGTCGGCGCAGATGACGGCGAGGCCGCGCAGGGTAATGCCGGCCAGGTAGTCGGGCATAAGGCCCAAGAACTCGGGGTCGGGGCCGGCCACGCGCGGATGCATGCGGCTTTCGGCCTGCATGCGGGCGCCAAGGGCTGCCGCCGCGCCCTTAAACTGCTTGTAGGCAATCAGGCGCTGGATCAGGACCTCGCGTAGGGCGTCGCCGTCGAGCGCGCTGAGTTCCTCGAGGTCATCGTCGTCCTCGTCATCGTCGTCTGTCTTGCGCGGGGCCTCCTGGGGCACCAGCGAGGCGGCCTTGATGTCCAAAAGAGTTGCCGCGACCAGCAGAAAGTCGCTCGCCACGTCCAGGTCCAGCGCCTCGATGCGCTCCACCTCGGCAAGGTACTGCTCGGCCACCTCGCTGATGGAGATGGCGCCGATATCTACTTTTTGTCGGGTTACCAGCTGCAGCAGCAGGTCGAAAGGTCCGCTGTAGACCTGCGTCGACACGCGATACGACATCTTCGACCTCCTTTGACGGCGCCTTCGCGGCGCGGTTTGGGTGCATGTTACGACCGTTTTGCACGGTCGACCTGTAAGTTTACCTTAGATGCCGGCGATTGCGAAGTTGAGCAGCTGCTCAGCAAGCGGATACACGGTAACGTCGAAATAGCGGCCAATCACGTCGAGTCCTGTCCACATGGGCAGCAGGTACAGCACGATGATAAGGATCGGCATGGCGTATTGCTGCAGGCGGTAGTAGTTGGCGAGCGCCTTGCCTTTGAGGAACGGCACGATGATCGACGAGCCGTCGAGCGGCGGGATCGGGATGAGGTTAAAAAACGCGAGTGACAGGTTGACCACGATAAACGTGGCGCCGAAGTTCATGATCTGTGACGCCGTGGCAAAGGACATGCCGGTATAGAGGCTGCCATATGCCGCGTGCATGAGGGCGGCCGCGAGGCACGCGAGTGCGATGTTCGACGCGGGGCCGGCCACGCTCACCAGGACCTCGTCGCGTTTGGGGTGCTTGAGGTTGTTGAGGTAGACGGGCACGGGTTTGGCGAAGGCGAATACCGGGCCGCCGGCCGCGAGCATGAGCAGCGGCAGGATGATGGTGCCAAACAGGTCGATATGGTTAAGCGGGTTGAGCGACACGCGGCCGCGCGAACGGGCCGTCTTGTCGCCGAGCGCCCAGGCCGCGGCGGCGTGTGCGCTCTCGTGGATCACGATACCCACGATGACGGCAACGGCGCTGGCGAGCAGGTTCATGAGGTAGCTGCTGGACATGGCGCTCCCCTAGCGGACGCGACGCGAGGCGCGCGTGAGCAGGTAATCGGCCACAAACAAAATGACGGCCACGATAGCGTAATCCAGGCGGAACACACCGCCAAAGGGCGACGTGATGACGCCATAGCCGGCGATGGCGCTTGGCAGTGCGCGTGAAAGCTCAACGACGAAGCCCACAATCTGCAGCTTGGCAGTGAGGCCGCTAAAGCACAGCAGCACGGTCATCGCGCTCATAAAGATGCCGCAGATGCGACAAGCAATGGCGATGATGCTCATCGCCACGGCAGCGGCCTTACGAGAATTCACGCGCGGTCTCCTCTTCGATTTGGGTGGAAAGCTCCAGCCATTCGTCCTCGAGCTTGGGCAGCTCTTGCTTAAGCCCGTTATATTCCCCCAGCGCGGCGTTGAACTTGTCTTGATCGGCATAAAGCTCTTCGCTCGCCATCAATTCCATAAGCTCGTCATAGCGGGCGCGCTTTTTGTCGAGCTCCGTCTCGATCTTCTTGAGCTGGTTACGCACGCCCTTGAGCTTTTTGTTGAGCGCAGCGCGGGCTTGGGCCTCGGCGCGCTTTTGCTCCTTGGTCTTTTTGCCCTCGGCAGGCTTGGGGGCGGCGACGGGGGTGTCGGCCTGGGCGGCGCTGGCTTTGGTGGGCTTGGCCGCGGCGGGCGCGCTCTCCCCTGCCGCCTCGGCGGCGGCGCGGGCTGCGAGGTCCTCGCGCTTGTAGAGGTAGTAGTCGTAGTCGCCGTCGTAGACTGTGACTTTGCCATCGCGGATGTCGATGATGCGGTTGGCAACGGCGCGCACCAGGTGCTCGTCGTGACTGATCAGCACAATGGTACCGGGGAAGTTTTGCAGGGCGTTCTCGAGCATGTCCACCGAGTCGATGTCCAGGTGGTTGGTGGGCTCGTCCAGGCACAGGAGCGCCTCGGGGGCCACGAGCATCTTAGCCAGGGCCAAGCGCGCCTTTTCGCCGCCGGAAAGGACGCGTACCTGCTTTTCGATTGCGTCGTTGTCACTAAACAGGAAGGCGCCCAGCAGGCTGCGCTGCTGCGGCACGGTCCACTTGGGCGTAACGGTGTCGATCTCTTGCAGGACGGTGTTGGATTCGGTCATGCCCTCTAGTGCGTGCTGGGCGTAGTAGGCCACGCCCACGTTGGTGCCCAGATCGCGCGTGCCGGTAGTTGGCGGCTCCAGACCGGCGAGGATTTTCATCAGGGTGGACTTGCCGGCGCCGTTGGGGCCGACGAGCGCCACATGCTCGCCGCGGTAGAGCTTGAGGTCGATGTCGCTGTAGATATGCTTTTTGCCGTAGGACTTGGAGACGCCCTCGAGCCCCACGACCATGTCGCCGGAGCGCGGCGGGTCGGGGAACTTAAAGTCGATGTGCTTGTGGCCCTCGGGCAGGATGACAAGCTCCTTTTTGATCTGCTCGATCTTGCGGATGCGCTCCTGGGCCTGGGCGGCCTTGGTGGGCTTGTAGCGGAACTTGTCGACGAAAACCTGCATGTGGGCGATGTCGCGCTCCTGGGCGGCGCGCTTGGCGCGCATCTGCTCCAGGTTGTCCTCGCGCTGCTTGAGGTAGCTGCTGTAGTTGCCGGTGTAAGTGGTCACGCGACGGTTTTCGAGAGCGGCGACATGGTCGACGCAGGCGTCCATGAAGGCGCGGTCGTGGCTGACGATGAGGACGGCGCCGTCGTAGTTGGCGATAAAGCCGCGCAGCCACTGGACGCTCTCGAGGTCCAGATGGTTGGTGGGCTCGTCTAACAGCAGCAGGTCGGGATGGCGCAGGAAGAGCTTTGCCAGCGCGATACGCATCTGCCAGCCGCCGGAGAACTCGGAGCACGGGCGCTCAAAGTCGGTAACTTTAAAGCCCAGGCCGGACAGGATCTTGCGAGCGTTGCTCTCGAGCTCGTAGCCGCCCAGATGCTCAAAGCGATCCTGGACCTGGCCATACTCGTTAAGGAGTGCGTCGACGTCCTTCCCCTGTTCGGAGAGCTCGGTGATCTGGGCCTGCAGCTCGTTGGCGCGCTCGCCCATGCGGCGGATTTCCTTGGCAGCGGCCATGACCTCGGCGAGGATGGTGGTGTCCTTTTGCTCCAGGTTGGTTTCCTGCTCTAGGTAGCCCACCTGGCAGTCCTTGGCGTACTGGACCTGGCCGGCATCGGGGCTGTCGATGCCCATGATAATCTTGAGCATGGTGGTTTTGCCGGCGCCGTTGGGTCCCACGAGCGCGAAGCGCTCGCCGGGGTTGATCTGGAAGGACGCGCCGCTAAAGAGGACGCGTGCGCCGAAGCTTTTTTCGATCTTGTCGACCAGGAGGATCATGGTG
>USJQ01000093.1 GCA_900554985.1 uncultured Collinsella sp.
CAAGGGTGACTTCCACGGTCTGAAGGTCGCCGTCGTCGGCGACATCGCCCACTCCCGCGTTTGCGGCTCGCTGATCCCCGCCCTTAAGATCATGGGCTGTGAGACCTACGCCGTCGCCCCCGGCACGCTGCTGCCGCCGTCGCCCGAGGTCCTGGGCTGCGACCACGTGACGAGCGACCTCGATTCCGTCCTGCCCGAGCTGGACGTCGTCTACATGCTGCGCGTGCAACAGGAGCGCCTCGAGGGTGCCCCGTTCCCGACCATTCGCGAGTACCACAAGCTCTTCGGCCTGACCAAGCGATCATCTGCCACCCGGGCCCCATCAACCGCGGCGTCGAGTTCGACTCCTATATGGCCGACCACCCGCAACGCTCCGTCATCCTGGAGCAGGTCTACGCCGGTATCTGCGTGCGTATGGCTATCCTGTATCTGCTGCTTGGAGGTGCCGATAATGGCCTTGCTTCTTAAGAATGCCCACGTCGTCGACCCGTCCGTCGAGCTTGACGGTGTCGTTGACGTCCTGATTGACGGCGACAAGATCGCCGAGGTCGGCGAGAATCTCGCCGTCGAGGGGGCCGAGGTCCGCGACCTTTCCGGCAAGTACCTCGTCCCCGGCCTGGTGGACATGCACGTTCACCTTCGCGAGCCCGGCTACGAGGTCAAAGAGGACATCGAGAGCGGCACCCGCGCAGCTGCCAAGGGCGGCTTTACCGGCGTGTGCGCCATGCCCAACACCGATCCCGTCACCGATAACGGCACTGTCGTTGAGTTCGTCAAGTCCCGCGCTGCCGAGGTCGGCCACTGCCGCGTCTATCCGTCGGGCGCCATGACCCGCGGTCTTAAGGGCGAGGCCATGTCCGAGATGGGCGATATGGTCGCCCACGGCGCCGTCGCCTTCACCGATGACGGTCGCGGCGTGCAGGGCGCGGGCATGCTCCGTCGCTGCATGGACTACGGCAAGATGTTCGGCAAGGTCTTCATGAGCCACTGCCAGGACGAGGACCTGGTCGGCCATGGCCAGATCAACGAGGGCAAGGTCTCGACCCGTCTGGCCCTCGAGGGTTGGCCGGCTGCCGGCGAGGAGCTCCAGATCGCCCGCGACATCGAGATCGCCAAGCTGACCGGCGCCAAGCTGCACATCCAGCACATCTCCACCGCCCATGGTCTGGAGATCGTGCGTGCCGGTAAGGCCGCTGGCGTTCAGGTTACCTGCGAGGCCACCCCGCACCACATGTTCCTGACCGAGAACGACCTGGACGAGACCTACAACACCTCGCTCAAGGTCAATCCGCCGCTGCGCACCGACGAGGACGCCGAAGCCATTCGTCAGGGCGTCATCGACGGTACCGTCGACGTGATCGTTACCGATCACGCTCCGCACACCCCGTGGGAGAAGGCCCGCGAGTTCGAGCTCGCACCCTTTGGCATGATCGGCCTCGAGACCTCGCTGTCGCTCGTGCTCACCGAGCTGGTCAACACGGGCAAGATGAGCATGGGCCGCATGGTCGAGCTCATGGCCATCAAACCGCGTGAGATCCTGGGTCTCGACCAGGTTCAGGTCAAGGCGGGATCCGTTGCCGACCTGACCGTGTTCGACCCCTCCGCAACCTGGACGGTTGGCGAGGACGGTTACGAGTCGCGCGCCGAGAACTCCGGTTTTGCCGGCCGCACGCTCACCGGTCGTGCCACCGATGTATTTGTCGGCGGTAAAAAGACGCTTGCCGACGGCTGCATCTGCTAGCATAGCCTTATCGCTTTTGTGCGCGGCGCCCTTGCGGTGCCGCGCTTTCTATTCGTTTGGACCATGCAACCGCATGGGGGATTGGAGCGTTTATGCCCACACCTTCCACTGCACGCATGCACGACTTCGAGGTCGTCTCGAACCGGGAGATTGCCGACGGCGTCTTCTCGCTCGTCATCTCGGCCCCCAAGCTTGCAAGTGCGCTCAAGCCCGGTCAGTTTGTGAACATCGCCGTACCCGGTGATGCGTCCTCGCTGCTTCGCGTGCCCCTGAGCTACTACCGCGCCGACGCCGAGGCCGGCACCGTCGAGCTGTGGTACGCCGTCGTAGGCGACGATACCCGTCGTTTGTCCCAGATGGGCCCCGGCTCCACCTCTAACCTGTTGGGCCCTGGCGGCCGCGGCTGGCTTGTTCCCGAGGGCACCAGGAAGGCGCTGCTCGTGGCGGGCGGCATCGGTGTTCCGCCCGTGCTGTGCCTTGCCGGCAAGCTTGCCGAGCAGGGTGTGGCCGTCGACGTGTGCCTGGGTTTTGGCACCGCTTCCAAGGCCGTGGGCATCGATGAGTTCCGCGCGCTGGGCGCCACGGTCAACGTTTGCACCGACGACGGCTCGCTCGGCACGCACGGTTTTTGCACCGATCCTGCCGCCGAGCTGCTCGGCGAGGGCGGCTACGACTACGTGGGCGCGTGCGGTCCCGCCGGCATGATGAAGAAGGTCGCCGCTGCTGCCGCCGAGGCCGGTGCGTACTGCGAGGTGTCCCTCGAGCGCATGATGAGCTGTGGCTTTGGCGCCTGCAACACCTGCAATGTCGAGACGGTCGACGGTATGAAGGGTGCTTGCATGTGCGGCCCCGTGTTCGATGCTTCCAAGGTGGTGGTCTGCTAGTGGGTACCGTGAACATGCCCGGCGATTTCGGCGGCGTCAAGATGCAGATCCCCATCAACCCCGCAGCCGGTACTTTTGGTTACGGTTGGCAGTTCCAGAACTTCTTTGATGTTTCCCAGCTGGGCGCCATCACCACCAAGGGTTGCGCAGCCGAGCCCTGGCCCGGCAACCCCGCGCCCCGCATGGCCGAGATCCCGGGCGGCATGATCAACTCCGTGGGCCTTCAGAACCCCGGCGTGGCCGCCTTTGCCCGTGAGTCAGGCCCGTGGCTCGAACAGCTGTCCAAGGACGGTTGCCAGGTCATCTGTCAGGTTGCCGGCCACTCCGTTGACGAGTTTGTGCGCGCGCTCGAGATGTATGTCGAGCTATGCCCCTGGGCTGCCGGCTACGAGATCAACGTGAGCTGCCCCAACATCGCCGCCGGCGGTGCCGTCATGGGCTCTACGCCAGAGGGCGCCTCTTCCGTTATGGCTGCCTGCCGCAAGGTGACCGATAAGCCGCTGTTCGTGAAGATGGCGCCGGTCAACGTCGCCGAGATCGCCAAGGCCCTCGAAGCCGCCGGCGCCGACGGCCTTTCGGTCATTAACTCCATCCAGGGCATGGCCATCGACGTCCATACCCGCAAGTCCCGCGTGGCAAAGCCCAAGGGCGGCCTTTCGGGCCCGCTGTGCCACCACATCGCCGTGCGCATGGTCTGGGAGGTCGCCCAGGCCGTCGATATCCCCATCAACGGTGTCGGCGGTGTCATGACCGGCGAGGATGCGGCCGAGTTTATCCTGGCCGGTGCCACCTGCGTGTCGGTTGGCATGGCCAACTTCGTCGATCCGTGCGCTTCGCTCAAGATCGCGCACGAGCTCGAGGCCTGGGCCGAGTCCCAGGGCGTAAAGGACATCAACGAACTGGTAGGTGCGTTCGAATGCTAGAGACCGATGCCCGCGACCGCGTAATCGTCGCCCTCGACTGCGATCGTGAGCGTGCGCTCGAGCTCGCCCACGAGCTTTCGGGCCATGCCGCTTGGCTCAAGGTTGGTATGACGCTCTATTACGCCGAGGGTCCCCAGATCGTCAAGACCTTTAAGGACCTAGGCTTTAAGGTCTTTCTTGACCTTAAGTTCCATGATATTCCGCATCAGGTTCGCGGTGCCGCCCGCTCGGCCTCGCTTGCCGGTGCCGACCTGCTCTCGGTTCACGGCTTGGGTTCGGGCGCAATGCTTGCTGCCTGCCGCGAGGGTGCCGAGGAGGCGCGCGACGACCGCGCCAAGCTCGTCGCCATCACCGTGCTCACGAGCATGAATCAGGATGCCTTGAGCGAGATCGGCGTCGAGTCGCCCGTGGCCGAGGAGGCCGCCCGCCTGGCAAAGCTCGCTCAGGCCCCAGCATGCGTTAGCTGTTGAGTCCCGATGCCCTGATCGTGCCTCCGGGTGTGCGTCCGGTTGGTGCCGCCCTTGGTGACCAGTCCCGCGTGGCGACGCCTTCCCAGGCTATCGAGCGTGGCGCAAGCCACATTGTGGTGGGCCGTCCCATCACCGGTGCCGACGATCCGGTTGCCGCCTTTGACGCCATCGTCGCCGAGCTGGTCGAAAACGTCGCGTAAAAGATTCCCCTAAGTCACCACTTTTGGGTCTCATTAGCACAAAATAGCCCCTGTGCCTGCGTAAACTTTCCCATCCTTTGTGTGGAATCGCAGGTCAGGGGCTTAACTTTGGGCGCAGTATATTGCACTTTTTGCGGGTATCGTCTAACCTATGGAGCCGCGATTGGGCATTTTGTACGTTCTACGTGCTAAAATGACAATTATTGAATCAGATATAACCCAACTATTTGGAGGTACGAATGGCACTCCCTCAGCTTACCGATGAGCAGCGTAAGCAGGCTCTTGAGAAGGCTGCTGCCGCACGTCACGCCCGCGCTGAGCTTCGCGAGCAGATCAAGAAGGGCGAGAAGTCCCTCGAGTCCGTGCTCAACTCCGATGACCCCATCGCTTCCCGCATGAAGGTTTCCACCCTCATCGAGTCTCTCCCTGGTTATGGTAAGGCCAAGGCCGCCAAGATCATGGAGGAGCTCGGCATCTCCGCTACCCGTCGCGTTCAGGGCCTTGGCGTCCGTCAGCGCGAGCAGCTCCTCGAGCAGCTGACCAAATAAGTGAGCGCTCAGGATTCCAAGCTCTTTGTGATTTCTGGACCGTCAGGCGCGGGCAAGGGCACGCTCGTCACTCGTGTGCGCGAGCGTCGCTCTAACCTGGGCCTGACGGTTTCGGCTACCACGCGAGCCCCACGCAAAGGCGAGGTCGATGGCGTCAATTACTTTTTCCTGACGCGTGAGGAGTTCGACCGCCGCGTGGCAAACGGTGAGTTTGTTGAGTGGGCCGAGGTCCACGGTAACTGCTACGGCACGTTGGTGAGCGAGGTTCAGTCCAAGCTCGCCTCTGGTTCGTCTCTCATCTTGGAGATCGATGTCCAGGGTGCCCTGCAGGTGAAGGAGCGTTTCCCCGAGGCCGTGCTGATCTTTATCAAGCCGCCTTCGCTTGAGGTACTCCGCGAGCGTCTAGTCGGTCGCGGTACCGAGACGCCCGAGACGATTGAGCTGCGTATGGCAAACGCCGCCGATGAGCTTGCCCTTGCCGACCGCTACGACGACGTCGTGGTAAATGACGATCTCGACCGCGCGACCGATGAGCTCGTTCGCGTTCTCGATATGCGTG
>USJQ01000094.1 GCA_900554985.1 uncultured Collinsella sp.
AGCTCATCGATGGCGGGATTCTCTATACTGGGTCACATATGACGGTATCGCGCCAAAGGAGAACGCCGTGACCACGTCGCAGATATCCCTGCTCGCGCTCATCTTGGTTGGGGGCATCGGCATCCTGCTTATCGGAGTGAGCGCGCTCATGAAAGCCGCCGCTCGCAAGAAAGCCAAGGCCTGTACCGCCGTGACCATGGGAACGGTCATCGACCATCGCTTTATGGGCGAAGGCAGGATGTATCCCGTTTTGGAATACGCCGTCGACGGCACGCAATACCGCGCGAAAAAACAATTCCGTGGCATAAAGACCAAAAGCTTGTCGGGACTCCCCATCCGCACGCGAGCCACCGCCTACGAAGACGCCAAGGGCTGGCTGCACGTGCAGACAGGCCCCATCGCCCGCCTAGGCACCCTCGCGGAGCAGCTTTGGCCCCTCGGTAGCCAAATGACCGTGTACTACAACCCCAGCAACCCAGACAAAAGCTATGTCGAACGCCCCATCGTGGGCAACTTTGCCACACTGATGTTTAACATCGCAGGCTTCTTGCTCATCGCGATGAGCATCTTGCTCTATGTTCTTATCCAGCGCTAGCTCAAACTGATGCGCCCCGCGCCCCATGCGCCGCAACGACCGTTACGACACCAAGGATCAGCCATGGCAACACTTTCCGAACAAGAACGCAAGCGTATCCAGCGATACTGCATCTATCCCAAGATTGCCGGCGCAGCGCTTGCCATGGCGTTTGTGCTGCCTTTTTTGATTATTCCCTTCGAAATGATTGACGATATCGTCTTCCATCATGAAAGCTTCCAGGAGACGGGCATGATGACCGCCTTGGCGCTCACCGCCGTCGAGCTCGCCATCTTCTGCTACTGCGCGCTCGCGCCACGCTTTGGCATGCGCGGCAAGCAGTGGAAAGAAATGCAGCACCGACTCGTCGTCGAGCAGGCTGAGAAAGACCGCTCGGCACAAATCGCAGGTGTTATCGGTACGCAGGCCGCCGCGCGCCTGCTCAAGAACAGCGACAACGAGACCGCACGCAACCTGGGCGGCGCGGCAGAAGTCGCCGCTACCGTAGGCGCCGTCGCCACCGCGGCAGACGTGCTTGCCGAAAGCTTTGCCAACGCAAAGGCCATGGCAGAGGCCTGTGGCGTGCCTATCCCCCGTGCAAAAAAGTGGATCGTCGCGCTTGTGGCACTGCCCCTCGCAATCGTGTGCGGTGCCTATATCCCGCAGCTGGCGCAGGGAAACATCGAGATGCAACAGAACGCCGCGGCCGCGGCCGAGCAGATCGCCATCGCCCGCAAGGCATTAGAGCCCGCATGCGAGTACGTGTCCGCCGATTACGGCTATCATGTCCGCGGCTATCTGCACGAAGGCGACTCCGACGCCCAGAAGACCTATACGTATCTGGACTTTGACAACAAGGGGACGCTCAAGGAAGTGAGCTACATCGCAGAGATCGACCCCGACGCGAGCCTTGAGGACAACCTCGCCCGCGTCGAGCTCGATCTGGATGAGCTTTCCTCTGTTGTCCAAACCATAGACGTCAAGACCGTGAGGCCCGAGCTCCTAGCACCGCAGAAGCTCCCCGAAGAGTTTAGGCAGGCTTTTTTGAACGGTTCGCTCTACGAGAGAATCTCTATCAGGACGAGTGACGACCCCATCAAAGCGTATTACTCGTTTGACACGGAGCCCGAGGACGAGTTTGACGAGTACACCCATCCAAGCATCCGTATCACGTTGGTGGGCAAAACGAGCTAGGCGCCCAATGCGACAAAGGGACTGTCCCTTTGTCGCATTATTCGGAGCGCAGGGCCTCCACGGGATCCTTCTTGGATGCGCTGCGGGCCGGCAGCAGGCCGGCAACGACCGTCAGCAGCACCGAAACTGCAATAAGCACCAGCGCATCCTGCACGGGCAGGCTCATCAGGTTGGGGACCTGTTTGGCCGCAAGCGCCCAAGCATTGACCGGGAAGCTCACGGCCACCACGACGACAATGGCAAAGACGCCGGCGATGAGGCCCTCGATAAAGGTCTCGGCATTGAATACGTTGGCCACGTTGCGCTTTGACGCGCCGATCGCGCGCAGGATGCCAATCTCCTTTTTGCGCTCCAGCACGCTGATGTAGGTGATAATGCCGATCATGATGGAGCTCACCACCAAACTGATACTCACGAATGCGATGAGCACCAAGCTGATGGTGTTCACGATGTCGGTCACCGAACCCATGATGATGCCCATGTAGTCGGTGTACGAGATTGCCTGTTCATCGTGGCCGGCAGCTTTGACCTGCTTGTTGTACGCATCGATGTGATCGAGCACGCGCTCCTTGGCCTCAAAGTCGCGCGGGAAAATCTTAACCGAGATGGGGTCTGTCTCATCCGCATAGCCCAGCGTGGTCAGATTGTTATCGTAGGTGAGCTTTGACGCCTTGGCATAGCTCATCATGAGCGAACTCAGGTCCTCGGCGTCCATGTTGAAATGGATGGCACGCGCAAAGGCGCTCGCATCCACGCGCATGGCGCTCGCCAGGTTAGCAAAACTCGAAGACATCTGCGTCGCCATCTGGTCCATAAGCCCTGCCGCGCCCGCCTTGAGCTGAGCCGATACCGTCGTCGCGATCTGCTCGCTAATCGTCCTCATCACCTGATCCATAGCCTGCTGCAGATACGGAGCCAGCTGCTTTCGCACATAGTCGGTCATCGCCTGCTGCAGGCGCTCGGCCAAGGCATCGCCGCCTAGCGCTTTGAGCTGGGCCAGGATTTGCTGGGCCGCGTCATCATTCTCAAGATACGTCGAGAATGCGGCGGCGAGCTTTGATGCGTCCTTAAGATCTTCGGGCGACAGCGCCTTAAACTGATCAGACTGCAAAAAGCCCTCAAACAGCTGGTTGGCAAGCGTTCCCACCTGCTGCATTTGCTCGGGCGTGAGCTCCAGGCCGTCGAAGATGCCCGAGAAATCTGGGGTCGGCGCTTTGGCCATGATGTCACTAAAGTCGATATCCTTACCTACGCCCGAAAGGTCAATATCCAACCCGGACAAGTCAAGACCCGACAGGTCCATACCGCCGGCAGCACCCGAGAGCGCAGACGTATCGAACGAGAACGCGCTCTTCAGTGCCGCCTCGTCCACGCTGAACATGCTACCCAAATCAACGCCTTGCTTGGCCTCGCCTTGCAACTCATCGAAGGTTTTGCCCGTAAAGACATCCGTCTCGGGGTGGGCAAGCTGCTCCTGCACGATCTGAGAATCGGCAGCGCGCTTCATAAGCTGGCGAGTCAGCGCATGCGTATAGGCAATGCCCGGGGACAATGCGCTCGCGTTTGCCGTCTCGTTGGGTCGCACCACGCCCACAATGCGCACGTCAATACCGTCGGCAACCTTGGCTTTCATAAAGTCGGCGTCGCCAGACATGTCAGCCCACATGCCGGTCTCTTCGTTTTTGCGATAGGCATCGGCCGGCGACAACACCTTAAACGTCGTGGACAGTGCATCGTCGTAGGTAAAGTCGCTGCCGGTCTTGGGCGTCTTGACCTTGCCGTCGGCCGTCATGGCACTGTTAACCAGGTCGTTGAGCTCATCGATATCCAGCGCGCCGATACTGTAGAGCGTGTAGTCGCCCACTGTTCCGCGGCTCGAAAGCACCATCACGGCCTCGTTGGCGGACGTAGGCCAATGGCCGGCAACGACATCGTACTGGCTGTCGAGCAGGCTCTGGTCGTCAATCATCTCGTTAAAGACCGAGGTTCCCATGGAATCCATGCTCACCGTTGCCGCCGAACTTGCGCCGCCGCTCATGGCCTCGGTCATAGCGTTGGGAACAAGGCGAACGGGCTTCTCGTCGCCCTTGCTCAAACGATAGACAACCGGCGTCACGCCGTAGCCGTACTGGATAGCGTTGACCTCTTTGTCGATACCGTCACCGCCGCCGTCAAGCCATGCCTTAAAGCTCGTCATATCGTTAGATTTAACGCTTGCGAACATATCCTTTACGGCCGTGACCACGGGAATCTTATCCGTTCCCTTAGCCTTGCCACCGGTAGCGTCATCGGACGAGGCCTCGCCCTTGGATACCTCCTCATCGGTAGCCCCCTGTCCGCCCATCATGGACGACAGGTCGTAATCTTGTTTGGAAATCGTAAGCGGGTAGCTTGAGAGCGTGTCCTCCTCGACCTTTTTGATGTAGCCGTTTACGCCGTTGGAGAGCGCCAGAATCGCTGCGATACCAATAATGCCAATCGAACCTGCGAAGGCAGTCATGGCCGTACGGCCCTTCTTGGTCATGAGGTTTCGGGCAGAAAGCCCCAGCGCCGTCACAAAGCTCATCGAGGTTTTGCGCGTGGGCTTGGCCTCGCGACGCGCGGCCTCGGTAGCATCAAAGGGATCTGAATCGTCGGTGACCTTGCCGTCCGCCAGGCTGACGATGCGCGTGGCGTACGGGTACGCCAGCTCGGGATTGTGCGTGACCATGATGACCAGACGATCGCGCGCAACGTCCTTGAGCAAATCCATAACCTGCACGGATGTCGTTGAGTCCAAGGCGCCGGTCGGCTCGTCAGCCAGCACGATTTCGGGGTCGTTGATCAAGGCGCGGGCAATGGCCACGCGCTGCATCTGCCCGCCCGAAAGCTGGTTCGGGCGTTTGTCAACGTGCTCGCCCAGACCAACCGCCTCGAGCGCCTTACGCGCACGCTGGCGGCGCTCGGCATGTCCCACGCCCGTGAGTGTAAGCGCCAATTCCACGTTTTCCAAAATGCTCTGATGCGGAATGAGGTTGTAGCTCTGAAACACAAAGCAAATGCGATTGTTTCTGTAGGCATCCCAATCGCGGTCGCTGAAGTCCTTGGTCGAGATGCCATCGATCAGCAGGTCGCCGGAATCGAAATGGTCGAGTCCACCAATGACGTTGAGCATCGTAGTTTTACCCGAGCCCGAAGGACCCAGGATGGCTACAAACTCGTTATCGCGAAAAGACAGGCTTACGCTGTCGAGCGCTACCTGCGTAAACGACTGCGTAACGTACCTTTTGCAAATAACTCTGAGATCCAGCATGGACGGCAACCTCTCCCCCGCCGTTCGCATCCAACGCGTTTGACCTACTCTATCAGCTTTTTTGCCGGTACCAGCAAGGAATGTAACGAACAAAAATGTAACGAACAAAAAACGGGACGGCACGCCGCATGGCGCACCATCCCGCACATAACATCGAAGGTGTGACAAAGGGACTGCCCCTTTGTCACACC
>USJQ01000095.1 GCA_900554985.1 uncultured Collinsella sp.
ACGCGAACGTTACTCATATACATGCTCCTTAAACAAAAATGGCCGACTCATTGAGCCGGCCATTGTGGTTCCATTTGGAACGGCATCGCATCCAGAGTATACCGTTACTCGGTAACGATAACCTCGCGGTCCTGGTAGAAACCGCAGCTGGGGCACACGTGGTGCGGAAGCTTGACAGCGCCGCAGCGGGGGCACGTGGACTGAGCCGCAGCCGAGATCTTCATGTTGGCGGAACGACGGGTGTGAGTGCGGATACGACCCTGCTTTTGTTTAGGTACGGGCATAGTGACCTTCCTTATGAACTATCCAGTGTGGCGATTACGCGCAAGTAGCGATACTACCACAGTTTTACTCGTCAAGCTTGAGATTCTTCAATGCTGCAAATGGATTTTCCGTGGCAGCGGCCCATTCGGCCTCCGCCTTGGCGGCGCAATCACATTGCTCGACGTTGAGATTGTTGCCGCAGGTGGGGCAAAGGCCGCGGCAATCGGGCTTGCACAGGACAACGAACGGCGTGTCCATGACGACCGCGTCGTTGATGGGCTCACCCAGATCGACGATGCGATCCTCGCCCAGCAACTCGTAGCCGTCTTCGTAGGCCTCGGGGTCCTCGGGCTCCTCAAAGAGGTAGAACTCCTCGATCTCGCCTGCGATATCAAACGAGGCGGGCTCCAGGCAGCGATCGCACTCGCCGGTGGCGTGAGCGCGGACCATGCCCGAAAGCAGAACACCGGTACCGGCGTTGGTAAAGACCACGTCGTAGGCAATGCCGTCCTGCAGCTGGTACTCCTTCTCGCCCACCGTGTAGGTGGCGACATCGACCTTGCCGGTCAGCGGGTATGAGTCTCCGGGAAACTCGAGCTGCTCGGAAAGATCGACGGTTACGCTCGGGAACTCGGCCATTACCACTGACCGTTCTGCTGAGCGGCGCCCTCGTTGAGCTGCTGACGGCAACGGGTGACGGTGCCGGTCAGGCTCTTAAGGTTCTCCTCGAGGTGCGTAAAGACCTGCTCGGCGTAATCCTCGGCGGCATAGCGCGTCTCGCGCTCGTACTGCTGGGCACGGTCGCGGATGTCGTCGGCCTGCTGCTGTGCCAAGCGGACAATTTCCTGCTCACCGGCAATGGTGAGCGCCTGCTGCTGAGCATCGGCAATGATGGAATCGGCCTGAGCGGCGGCGGAGGCCATAAGCTCCTCGCGCTCTTTGAGGATACGGCGGGACTTCTGCCACTCCTCGGGATAGCTCATGCGGATCTCATCGAGGATGTTAAAGAAGACGTCGGCGTCGATAACCTTCATCTGGGCGTTCTTGCCGAACGGCGTCTTAGCCTCTTCGATGAGCCCCTCGAGCTCGTCGACAAGACTCACGATCCTGTCGCCAGGAAAATTCTCGCCCGGCATCCGGTCTCCTTTCATAGGTAACATATCATCGTGTTAGTTTACCACATGCCACCAGGCAATAAAAAACGTCACGAAAAGCGATGTTTGAGTGCTTCGACCACGTTGGGCGGCACAAACGTCGACACGTCGCTGCCAAGCGACGCGATCTGACGCACCACCGAACTCGAGATATAGCCGTACTGCGGAGCACTCATGACAAAGATGGACTCCAGCTCGCTATCCAGGCGATAGTTGAGGTCGGCCTGCTGCAACTCGTACTCAAAGTCGGTCATGGCGCGCAGACCCTTAACGACGGCACCCGCCCTCTGTTCACGTGCAAAGTCGACCAGCAGGCCGGTGAAGGGCAGTACCTCGACGCCGTCCAAATCACCGAGGGCCTCGCGGGCCAGCGCCACGCGCTCGTCGAGCATAAAGGTGGTACCCACGCCGTTTTTACCCTGCGATTCGGCCACGGCGACGATCACGCTGGGAAAGATACGGCGAGCTCGGCGGATCACGTCGATATGGCCAAAGGTGATGGGATCGAAGGTGCCCGGGACGATTACGCGGTTGATGGTGTCATTCATGGGTGTCCTCCGAAGGCACATCCTCGTCATTTTCGTTCTCGTCAGCATGGTCGTTCTCGTCCTCGGCCACCCAGCGCAGCAAGTCAACCGAGGTAATGCCGTAGCGCTTCTCTCGCACGGTCTTAAAACAAGCCGGATGAGCACCTGCATCGGCTGCGGCATGCTCAAAAAGGGCAAAGGCCCCGGGCGCCAGCAGTCCCTGCTGGGAAAGATTTTGCAGCAGCTCCTCGACCGGCTCGGCGCCAAAGGCATAGGGCGGGTCGAGCAAGATCAGGTCAAAGGGACCACCTGGCACACGGCCGCGCGAGGCGCTCGCCAACACATCGCCGGTAACGACACGCCAACGCGAGCGGTCGCGGCACAGCGACTCGATATTCTTGGTGATCAGACGGGCGGCATTGCGATCGATCTCGAACGTGGTGAGCGAGCGGGCGCCACGCGAGAGCATCTCGATTCCCAGGGCGCCGGAGCCGCCAAAGGCGTCCAGCACGCGGACCTCGTCCAGATCGAAGTCGAACGCCGACATGACCATGGACGCGCATGCCTCGCGCACGCGATCGGTCGTGGGACGGGTGACATCGCGCCCACGCGGCTCTTCGATCTTGCGTCCGCGCCATTCACCGCCGATGATTCTCATCCTCCGCTGACCTCCTTAAAGATATGTCGATAACGCATGGCGACCGCGTCGCGCAAGGGGCGCGTCGCCATGGAGTCAAGGTTGCAAGCATACCGCAAGAGCTCGACCGCGTCCAAATGGGCCCATTCGATAAGATCCTCGTCGGCGTCCAGGTCCACAAAGCGCAGGGTCACGCCGCCGTGCTGGCGGTAGCCCAGAATCTCGCCCTCGTGGCGCAGGCGCAGGTCCATCTGGGCGAGCGCAAAGCCGTCAGAGGTCTTTTCGAGCGACAGGAGACGGTCTTGTGCCGCCGACGCGCCACCGTTGCCCTTGGAGTGCGTCATGACCAGGCAAGTGCCCGACACGCTGCCGCGGCCCACGCGGCCGCGCAGCTGGTGCAGGGCCGCCAAGCCAAAGCGCTCACCGTTCTCGATGACCATGACAGTGGCGTTGGGCACGTCGACGCCTACCTCGACCACCGTGGTCGAGACGAGCACGTCGATCTCGCCGTGCTTGAAGGCATCGATCACGCGGTCCTTCTCCCCCGCCGGCATGCGGCCGTGAAGGCGTTCAATGGTAAGTCCCGGCAGGGCCAGACGCAGTCGTTCGAGCTCGGTTGCCGTATCGTGCAGCGGTACAGGCACGGTCACGCGGCCCTCGGCGTCGCGGGCGATACCGGGTACGGCTTCCAGCTCATCGGCCGAGTCACTCGGCTCCACAAGCGGGCAGATCACGTAAGCCTGCTGGCCCTTTTCATACGCCTCGCGGATGGCACCGTAGGCCAAATCGCGGCTCGACTCGGTGAGCACGCGCGTCGTAACGCCCGCCCCCGGAACAGGTCGATGGCGGATGATGCTCGTGTCCAGGTCACCGTAGACCGAGAGCGCCAACGTGCGCGGGATCGGCGTGGCCGTCATAACGAGCAGGTCGGCACCCGGCCCCTTGGCACGCAGGGCATTGCGCTGGCCCACACCGAAGCGGTGCTGCTCGTCAATGACGACAAGCGACAGGTGCTTAAACGCCACGTCATCCGAAAGGACTGCGTGGGTTCCAAAGAGCACGTCGAGCTCGCCCGATTCCAGCTGGGTATGGATCTGCTCGCGCTCGACCGCCGGCGTGGCACCCGTCAGGAGCGCCCAGGACATGCCAGCCTGCGAGAGCAAGGGGCCGGTCTTATCGGCATATTGGCGCGCCAGCACGCCCGTAGGCGCCATAACGCAGGACTGGGTACCCGAATCGGCCGCGACAGCCAGCGCGCAGGCGGCGACGGCCGTCTTGCCGGTACCGACGTCGCCCAGCAGCAGGCGGTTCATCACGCGCCCGCCATCGCACATGTCGTGCAGGATGTCTTTGAACGCGGTCTCCTGCTCGTCGCTCAACGAAAACGGCAGGGCTTCCTTGAGCGCCGCCAGGTGCTCGCCCGCGGCGTGGGCGTAGGGAGCGACTTCGACCAAGCCGCCGTCGTTGCGCAGGCGCAGCGCCAGCTGAAGGTAGAGGCACTCCTCGTAGGCAAGGCGACGTCGCGCGATATCCCGCTCGGCCATACTCGATGGAAAATGGATTGAACGCAGCGCACGGGCATTACTCATCAGGCGGCGCTTGACACGCAGGCGTGCAGGAATCGGATCGAAGGGATTGCCGATGACCTCAAGCGCACCGCTAACGATGCGGCGCATCCACGCCTGGCTCACCCCATCGCTCACGTAATGGACCGGCAGAATGGTGCCCGCGGCACGCCCGTCCTCGAGCTTTTCGAAATGCGGAGAGGCCATCTGCTTAAAACCGTAGGCAAACTCGACCTTGCCCATCACGGCCAGGCGGTCGCCCTGCTTAAGCTGTTGGGCAATCCAAGGCTGACGGAAAAAGGCAACCTGCAGCACGCCCGTCTCGTCCACGAGCGAGACCTCAGTCACCTGCATACGCGGACGGGGCTGCTTTTGGACAATACGATCGACCGTGGCGATGATGGTGCACACGGTACCGATGGGCGCCATCTCAATGGACCAGGAGCGCGTAAAGTCGAGGTATCGATGAGGAATATGGAGAAGGAGGTCCCCCACCGTCCGAATTCCCAGACGGCGAAGGGCCTCCTCACGTTTACCCGAAACATATTTGAGTCGCGCGATATCCTCGTCGAGCGCATTGCTCTGGGCAAAACGCTCCGAGACGCGCGGCACGGAGCACAGCTCGGACATAGGCAGAGCCTACTCGATCGAGAAGATCACGGGATAGAGCGGCTGCTCACCACGATGGGCGTCGACCTCCAAATCGGGCTGAGCCTCCTCGATAGCGTCGACGATCTCCTGGAAGGCCTCGTCGGACAGCTCCTCGCCGGCCAGAATCGTCAGCGCGTCGCCCTCCTCTTCCTCCTGCATGCGGTTGATGCAGTCGAGCGTGACCTGCTTCACGTCGGAGCCGACCACGTCGATGGAGCCGGCGATGATACCCATGACGTCACCGGAGTGAATCGGAGAGCCATCGGAGGCGCTGGAATCGCGCACGGCGCGGGTGACCTCGCCATCGCGGACCTCGCTAATGGCGTCGACCATAGCGGCAACAGCATCCTCGAGCTCGGAATCGGGCAGGACCGCGAACAGTGCGGAGAAGGCCTGCGGGACGGT
>USJQ01000096.1 GCA_900554985.1 uncultured Collinsella sp.
CCAGCAGGTCTCCCTGCCTTAGCAAATCTAAGGCAAAACGGGCTCCAGACCGCTGAATCATGCCGCATAGGACACGCCCACAGTCCGGAACCCGGTCCAAATTGAGTTATTGCGCCGCGTTAGCCCAAGACATCCGACAGGATCTCGATCAGGCTGTCCACGTCGGCTTCCTCGCAGACGAGTGGCGGCAGGAAACGCAGCGTATGGGCACCCGTAGCGTTGATTACGGCACCGGCCCCCAATGCACGGGCCACAACGTCGTGTGCATCACCCGCAGTATCGTCAAGATCGCAGCCGAGCATCAGGCCACGGCCACGCACCTCTACCACATGCGGAAGCTTAGCCAGCGCCTGCTCCATATAGGCACCCACCTTGGCAGCATGGTCGGCATAATCGCCGCGCACGAGCGCGGAGAGCGTCGCGGCGCACGCCGCAATGGCTAGGCAGCTGCCGCCAAAGGTCGAGCCGTGGTCGCCCGGCTTAAACACGTCGGCAATCTCCTTCTTTGCCATGACGGCACCCATGGGCACGCCATCGGCAATGCCCTTGGCAAGGCTCATGATGTCGGGCTCCACGCCATAGGTTTGGAATGCAAACGGCTTGCCGGAGCGGAAGATGCCGCACTGGACCTCGTCGGCGATAAGCACGGCGCCCACTTCGTGTGCCAGGTCGCGCGCTGCCGCCATAAACTCCTCGGTCATGGGATGCACGCCACTCTCACCCTGGATCGGCTCGAGCATCACGGCACAAATCTCGCTCCCCAGCTGCTTAAAGATCGCACGCAGCTCGTCCACATCGTTGGGCGTGCAGGCCACAAAGCCACCCGGCAGCGGGCGGAAGCTGTCCTGCAGCCAATCCTGCATGGTGGCGGCAATGGTCTCGAGCGTACGGCCGTGGAAGCCGCCGCGCATGCACACGATGGTGTTGCCGCCATTACCGGCACGCTTGGCGTACAGACGCGCGAGCTTCATCGAGCCTTCGTTGGCCTCGGCGCCAGAGTTGGCAAAGAAGGTCTCCCAAACCTGCTCGCCCGCAGCCGGGACACCAAGAGCAGCTGCCGTGGTCTCATCGCCGGCGACAATGGCATCGGCAAGCACGCGCGCACCATCTACGTCGTCGTTAGCAAGCTTGGACAGCAGCGCCGCGACCTGTCCGCGCTGCTCGATGTAGAAGTAATTGGAGACATGCATGAGCTTTTTGGTCTGCGCCTCGAGCGCCGAGAGCACAGCCGGGTCGCCATGACCTAGGCTGCACACGCCGATGCCGGCAAGAAAGTCGAGGTACTCACGGCCATCGTCGCCGGTGAGCTTCATGCCGTGACCCTCGACAAACTCGACCGGAGAGCGGCCAAAGGTATGCATAACGTAATGGGATTCAAGCGATTGCTGAGCTGCAAGTGACATGAGATGCCTTTCGTTGGGCGCCAGACGGCGCGGGGCTATGGGTGCAGGAATGGGTCGGCTGCGGGCCAGCTAGACCGTCTGGAGCTTCTCGACCTCGTCAAGGTTCTCGGTCAGACGCGCAGCAAACGTCGAAAGCGGATGCGGATGCGTATCGAACTCGTAAGCCGTCTCGGTGGAATGGATCACGGTGCCGACGCCGGCATCGGTCAGCAACTCCAGGAGCAGCGAATGCGGCGTAGTACCGTTAATGATGTGGGCACGAAATACGCCGCCGGTAAGCGCATCGACGGCCGCACGCAGCTTGGGAATCATGCCCTTATCGACCTCGCCGCCGTAGAGCATTTCGTTAACCTCGTCGAGCGTTAGGTTGGAGATAAGCGAGTCCTTGTCGCTAAAGTCCTTGTACAGGCCATCGACATCGGTCAAAAAGATCGCCTTATGCGCGTGGAGCGCCGCGGCAACGGCACCGGCGGCGGTGTCGGCGTTGATGTTGAAGAAACCGCCGTCCTCCCCCGCCGCAACGGTAGCAATGACGGGGATGTACTCGCTATCGAGTAAGCGCTCGATATAGTCGGTGTTGACGTGCGTCACTTTGCCCACACGACCGAGCTCGGGGTCGAGCGGCTCGGCGATGAGCGTGCCGGCATCGCTGCCCGACACGCCCACGGCCAGGTTGCCATGGTGGTTGAGCGCTGCGACCAGCTCCTGGTTGACCTTACCGCCCAGCACCTCGCGCACGATATCCATAGTCGCCGGCGTGGTCACACGCTGGCCGTTCTTAAACTCGACGGGGATGTCGTAGTGGCTGAGTGCCTCGTTGATGGCCTTGCCGCCGCCGTGCACGATAACGGGGCGCATACCGATGATCTTGAGCAAAACGATGTCGCTCATCACGTCGCGGCGCAGCTGCTCATCAACCATGGCGGCTCCGCCATATTTGATAACAACCGTCTTGCCGGTCAGGTTCTTAATCCACGGCAGCGCTTCGAACAGCAGCTGCGCGGTTGCTTCGTTGGATTCGCTCGAACGACAATCTCGTGCGAATTTCATAATCTGCCTCGTCTTTCGTATCGTTATCGCGCCGTGCTCCGCTGTCCGCAATCGCGGCAAGATGCGCAGCGTGCCCGGAATCTAGGAACGGTAGTCGCCGTTGATGGAGATATACTCATGCGTGAGGTCGCAGGTCCACACGGTCGTTGCCGCGTCGCCTGCGCCCAGGTCGGCCGAGATCACGATCTCGGGCGCCTCGAAACGTCGTAGAGCCTCGTCCTCGTCAAAGGGAACAGTCAGACCATCGCGACAGACAGGCATGCCCATCATGTCGATGGAAACGTCTTCCTGATTAAACTTCACGCCGCACTTGCCAAGCGCCATAGCAACGCGGCCCCAGTTGCAGTCGTGGCCGGCGATGCAGGTCTTAACGAGCGGCGAGTTAGCAACGGCACGGGCGGCGATATCGGCCTCCTCGTCGTTGGCGGCGCCGGTAACGTTGACCGTAACAAGCTTGGATGCGCCCTCACCATCGGCGGCGATATTGCGCGCCAGGCTCTCGCACACCTCGTGCACGGCAAATGCCAACTCGTCAAAGGCATCGGAGCCCTCGACGATAGGCTCGGCATCTGCGGCAGCGGCGCCGGAGGCAAGCATGATGCAGGTGTCGTTGGTCGAGGTGTCGGAATCGACCGTTACCTTGTTAAAGGTCTGCTTGACGGTCGAGAGCAGCAGGGCATGAAGTGCCGCAGGCTCGACGGGGGCATCGGTGGTGATAACTGCGATCATGGTGGCCATATTGGGCATGATCATGCCCGAGCCCTTGCACATTCCGCCTACCGTATAGACATTGCCCGCATGACCCGCAGCCTCACTGACGTAGGATACGGCGTACTCCTTGGAGTGCGTGTCGGTCGTCATGATGGCGCGAGCGGCATCGGCGCCACCGTGGGCGGAGAGCGCCTCGTAGGCAGCAGGAATGGCGGTCTCAAACGTGTCGATCGGCAGAATCTGGCCAATCACACCCGTGGAGGCAACCAGAATCTGCTGGGGCTCGCAGCCGATGACCTGCGATGCGATGCTGCACGTCTCGCGCGCGCAGGCAAGGCCGGTCTCACCCGTGGCGGCGTTGGCATTGCCAGAGTTGACCGAAACACCGGCGATGATACCGTAGCCCTTGTCGGCACCGCCCAGGTTGGCACGGCTCACCTGCACGGGCGCCGCGCAAAAGCGATTGGTGGTAAACACGCCGGCACCGGGACAGGGTTTATCGGGCACGACGAGCGCGTAATCCAGACGCTCGGGGTTCTTGCGGAACCCAGCGTGGATGCCTGCAGCTTTAAAACCAGCCGCAGCCGTAACGCCACCCTCGACGGCGCGAATCTTGATATCAAACAGCTCGGTATCCATCGTCTTTATGACTCCTTATGTCAAACAAAAAAACGGACATCGGTTGGTGCGCCATGCCAGTCGTGATCATGAGACCAGCTTAAGAGTGGCGCCCCATTCGATGCCCGACTACCAAATCGTTAACAATCGAATGTGCTACACCGGGCACGCCACTGTAGGCAAGCCTCGTCGCTCGTCAAAGCCAAAGACGATATTGGCGCACTGGACTGCTTGGCCCGCAGCGCCCTTGCACAGATTGTCGATGGCGCCCGTCGCCACCAGCACGCCCGCGCGCTTGTTGAGCGCGAGGCCAATCTGGGCAGCGTTGGTGCCGACGACCGAAGCCGTCTTGGGCTGCTGGCCGGCATCGAGCACGCGCACAAAGGTGCGACCGGCGTAGAACTGCTTGTAATGGTCGACGACATCCTCAAGAGCCAGCGTGTCGAGAGCCTGCGGCGCGAGCGGCAGCGTCACCGTGGAGAGCAGACCGCGCTTGAGCGGTGCCAGGTGCGGGGTAAAGACGACGCGATCGGTCAGGCCAAGGATTTGCTCAATCTCGGGCGTGTGGCGATGCTTGCCCACGCCGTAGGCCTCCAAGTTCTCGTCGGCGCTGCAAAAATGGGTGCGGGCGTTGCAGGACTTACCGGCGCCCGTCACGCCGCTAATGGCATCGACAATCACGGGACCGTTCTCGGCCACCCAGCCCGCGCGCACGGCGGGCGCGGCGGCAAGGCTCGTTGCGGTGGGATAGCAACCGGCGCAGGCGACCAGCACGGGTTTGCCGTCGGCATGGTCGGATGCGGCGGTCTCCAAGTCCTGGCAGAACAGCTCGGGCAGACCGAAGGCACGGGTCTTGAGCAGCTCGGGGCTCGTATGCTCGGCGGCATACCAAGCCTCAAAAACGGACGCGTCGTTCAGACGGTAGTCGGCCGAAAGATCAAAGCAGGAGACGCCCGATGCAAGCAGCGCGGGCACCTGTGCCATGGCAGCCGTGTGCGGCACGGCCAAAAAGACCGCGTCGCAGTTCTTGAGCTCGGGGGCATCATGCGTCGTAAAGACAAGATCGCTTACGCCGGTGAAGCTCGGGTACACCGCAGACAACGGCTGGCCGGCATCGGCGTTGGACGTAATGGCAGCAAGTTCAAAATCGGGATGACCGAGGACGAGGCGAATGAGCTCGGCTCCGGCATATCCAGCCGCGCCGACGATTCCAACCTTCAAAGACATATCAGACTCCTTGTCTGCGATTTATGCACCGATGCGCATTTCGCAGCGGTCGTTATGAAATGGGTTGAAACTTTAGCACCAAAAGATGCATGAATACGTAAATGGCTTGCATATTCATGCATTGAAACATTCCCGACACATTCGCTTGAAGGAATTGACAAATGGAG
>USJQ01000097.1 GCA_900554985.1 uncultured Collinsella sp.
CATATGGCGTTCCTGGGCATCTGCGCCGCATTTTCCTTCTTGCTCATGATGTTCAACGTGCCGCTCCCCGGTGGCACCACTGGTCACGCCGTTGGTGGCGCGCTCATCGCACTGCTGCTGGGTCCCGAGGCCGCTGCCATCGCGGTTTCGGTCGCGCTGGCGCTGCAGGCGCTGCTGTTTGGCGACGGCGGCGTTCTGTCCTTTGGCGCAAACTGCTTTAACATGGCCTTTGTGCTGCCGTTTACCGCTGCTATCGTGTTCCGTGCGCTCAACAGCCGTCTGCACGACAAGAGCTGGGGCACCTCGGTTTCTGCCATCGTGGGCGGTTGGGTCGGCCTGTGTCTGGCGGCCCTGTGCGCGGCGATCGAGTTCGGTATTCAGCCGATGCTCTTCACCAACGCTTCGGGCGCTCCACTGTACTGCCCCTTCCCGCTGTCCGTTGCCATTCCGGCCATGATGATTCCGCATATGTTGGTTGCTGGCGTGGTCGAGGGCGTGGCGACGGCCGCCATCTACGGTTTCATTAAGAAGACGGCGCCGAGCGTTATCGTCGGGCCCGAGGCCGTCGATGGCCAGTTTGCTGCCGAGGGCGCTGCCGCCAAGAAGACCTCGCTGGTCCCCACGCTCATCCTGGTCGCCGTGCTTGTCGTGGCCACGCCGCTGGGCCTGTTGGCCACAGGTGACGCATGGGGCGAGTGGGACGCCGAGGGCGCCGCGACCGCCGTTCAGGAGACTGGTGACGACAGTCTGCAGGCTTCGGTCGGCCTCGATGCCCCGACCTTTGCCGACGCTCTGCCTACGGGCGATTATCTGCAGGCCTATTCCGAGGAGCAGGGCCTTGGCTTTGCCGGCCAGGCCGCGATGTATATTCTTTCGGGCGTGATTGGCGTGGCGGTGCTCACCATCGCATTCCGCCTGGTCTCGCTGACGGTCAAGGAAAGCGGAGCCCATGGCGACGGTCGAGCTGCCTAGCTGGCTTGCGGTCGAGCAGCGTTACGAGCCCGCGGGGGCTCGGCATCGTGTAATGCAAAAGAATGTCCTGCACCTGGCGAGCCTGCTTGAGCGGGTTCGCCTGGGTGGAGGCGCGAACGAGGGCGGGTCGATGGTCGACCGCGCCCTTTCTTGCGTTTCGGCTCCGGTGCGCCTGGTGGGGATGTTCGTCTGCGTTCTGTGCGTGTGCCTGACGCAGAGCCCGCTGTACCTCATGTTGATGGCGGCTATCGCGTTGGTGCTGGTCGCGGTGCGCCCTGTACGCGGGCTGTGCGCTACCTTTGTGCCAGCGTTGGCTGCCGCGGGGTTTGCCGTGGTTTTGGCGCTGCCTGCCCTGCTGCTGGGTGCTTCCGCCACGGGCGCCATGCTCAAGATTGCACTCAAGACGTTTATTAACGTGTCGCTGGTGCTGGGCGTTTCGTGGACGCTCACCTGGAGTCGCATGTCGGCGGCGCTTAAGATGCTGCGCCTGCCCGACGAGGTCATCTTTACCTTTGATATGACACTCAAGCATATCGAGGTGCTGGGATGCACGGCGCACGATCTGTGCGAATCGGTCATGTTGCGCAGCGTTGGCCGTGCGCCTGAGGGATTTTCGCGTACCGATTCGATCGCGGGTATCATGGGCATGACCTTTATCAAGGCGATGGAGTGCAGCCACGCGATGGACGAGGCTATGCTCTGCCGCGGCTTTGCCGGTGCGTACCCGGCGCCCGGGCGGAGCGGCTTTGGCTGGCGCGATGCGGTTTATGCGGCCGTCGTGGTGCTGCTCGCCGCGTTGTGCGCGGTGCTGTAGCGCGGGCGGCCGAGCCGTCGATGTGGATAGGGAAGGGCGACGTTTTGGCAAACGATACGAATGGCGTGATGGGCGCGAGCGGTGCTACTGGCGCCAAGAGCGTGCCGCTCATCGAGTTTCGCGACGTGGTGTTCTCCTATGCGGGGCATACGGTTGTCGATGGTGTGTCGCTGCAGGTCGATCGTGGTGAACTCGTTGCCCTACTCGGTCCCAACGGCTGCGGTAAGACGACGATTATGCGCCTTATCAACGGTCTTGAACTAGCGGACGCGGGTGCGTACCTGTTTGACGGGCACGTGATCGATGCGGCGTTTCTAAAGGATTCCGCGGCCGCTCAGCGTTTTCATCAGCGCGTAGGTTTTGTGTTTCAAAATGCCGACGCCCAGCTGTTCTGCGCTACGGTGGGCGAGGAAGTTGCTTTTGGTCCCGCGCAGATGGGGCTGCCGGCAGACGAGCTCGAGCGCCGCGTGCGCGATGCCATGGAGCTGTTCCAGGTTGCCGATCTGGTCGATGCCTCGCCCTATCAGCTTTCGGGCGGGCAAAAGAAGCGCGTTGCGCTGGCTGCGGTCGTGTCGATGAACCCCGATATCCTAGTGCTCGATGAGCCCACCAACGGGCTCGATGAGGACTCGTGCGACATCGTAGTCAACTTTTTGCTGGCCTACGTTGCTGCCGGTAAGACGGTTTTGATGAGTACGCACCATCAAGATTTGGTGCGACGCCTGGGTGCCCGCGCCATCTATATCGATCGATATCACCATGTGGTCGAGGTGCCGGTGTCGTCGTATGGAACCGAGAGCGGCGCTGCGGAATAGTTGCTGCGTAGAGCGTGCGTAGCTGCCCGCGCGGCTTTGCCGTGATGGTATAGTTATCCAGGTTTTTATGGGGGTGGCTATGCCAAGCTGGAACATTCATATCGCTCAGACGGAGCGTTTGCTGGAGTGCACCGGCGCGCTTGCCAATAGCGTGCGCGACCGCAATGCCTTTTTGTTTGGCTGCGTGGTTCCGGATATCTTCGTGGGCTATATGGTCCCTGGTATCGCTGATCCCATTCCGTATCGCATTACGCACTTTGCAAACCCCGAGCCTATCCCTAAGCCGCGCGAGCACGAGTTCTGGGATACCTATGTGGCGCCGCTGCTCAAAGGGGCGTCTGTTGGTACGCCGGCTGCCGCGACCTCGATCGCCGAGGAGCGCGAGCGACTCAATCGGGTGCATTATCCCCAACGCTACAAGGACGCCGAGCCGGTTGCCGGTCCCGGTGCTAGCGAGCTTTCGCTCGCGCCCGGTGACGTGGCGCAGTCGCTGCTCGATTTGACGCTGGGCGTCTGGTCGCATCTGGTGGCGGATACCGTATGGAATACGCGCGTGAATCAGTACCTGGAGGCGCACGGCGGCAAGCCGTGCGAGGAATTCCGCATTAAAAAGCAAGGCGACTTTGACTGGTTTGGCAAGACGCTCGGCATCGTTTCGATTCCGCGCGCGACCAATCGCCTGTATACTGCGGCGACGCGTTTTGGTCAGTATCCCATCCATAAGGAGTATGTGCTCAAGACCATCGGCGTTATGCACGAGATTGTACGCGAAAACCCCGGCCAGCCCGATCATCCGCCGTATCGCTTGCTAACTGAGGAGTTTTTCGATACAACGTTTACCGAGGTCATCGAGCTGACCGAGGCGGGATTTGCCGCCCGCGTCGCATCATCCGGTGTTCCTGCTCTGCCCCTGATCGCTAGCTGCTAGCTGGCCGGCCCGGCAGTGAACAGCTCATCCCAATCGACCAACAGCTCCCGTCGCAGGGCGTAAACACGGCAAACGAGCTGCACATTTCATAGCATGCCATAAGTAGCTGGTTGCGTGTCATGCCGTGCGGGAGGCATCGACGCACAGAAAAAGGGCCCGGAAGGCAATGCCTTCCGGGCCCTTTGCAATGCAAATCTGCTTGCAAGTGCGATTTAGCGCACCTGAGCGACGTAAGCGACGTTGGTCGAGGAGACCTTGTCCTCGAGCTGGACGCTCATGCGGGGATCGCCGGCGGTAGCGACGGTCAGGTCGCCGGCCTCGACGTAGCCGAGCTCCTTGGCGGTCTCGATCGCCTTGACGATCGTGCCGTTGACGGTGCCCTGGGTAATCTCGGCCTGGTGCGGGATAACGCCCCAGTACATGATCATCTGCTGGACGGCCCACTCGTGGCGGGAGAATGCGCAGATCGGCATGTTGGGACGGAAGTGCGAGATCAGGCGAGCGGTACGACCGGTGGTCGTCGGCACGGTGATGCACTTGGCGCCAACGGTGGTAGCCATGTTCACAGCGGACATACCCACAACGTTGTTGACGACGCGGGTGCCGTGAGCGTCAGCCGGAACCTCGAGCGGAGCGTGGGCCGGGAGGTACTTCTCGGTCTCGAGAGCGATGCTGGCCTGCATCTTAACGGCCTCGACCGGGTACTTACCGGCAGCGGACTCGCCGGACAGCATAACGGCGTCGGTGCCGTCGTAAATGGCGTTAGCAACGTCGGCAACCTCGGCGCGCGTCGGGCGCGGGTTCTGCTGCATGGAGTCGAGCATCTGCGTAGCGGTGATAACGGGCTTGTAGGCCGCGTTGCACTTGGCGATGATCTCCTTCTGGATGTGGGGAACGAGCTCGGGCTTGATCTCGATGCCCAGGTCGCCACGGGCGACCATGATGCCGTCGGAAGCCTCGAGGATCTCGTCGAAGTTCTCGACGCCCAAGGCGCACTCGATCTTCGGGAAGATCGTCACGTGCTCGCCGCCGTTCTCGCGGCAAAGCTCGCGGATGCCGCGGACGGACTCGCCGTCACGGATGAAGGAAGCGGCGATGTAGTCGATGTTCTCGGTCAGGCCAAAGAGGATGTCCTGACGATCGCGCTCGGTGATGGCGGGCAGCGAGATGTTGACGTTGGGCATGTTGACGCCCTTGCGCTCGCCGATCAGGCCGTCGTTCTTAACGACACAGGTCATGTCCTGGCCACTGACGGACTCGACCTCGAGGGCAACCAGGCCGTCATCGATCAGGATGAGGGAGCCCTTCTCGACCTCGGAAGGCAGAGCCAGGTAGTCGAGGGAGATGTGCTCAGCGGTGCCGTGGAAATCCTCGGACGTGGGCTGAGCGGTGACGACAATCTTGTCGCCGGTCTTGACGGCAACCTTCTTGCCGTCGACCAGAAGGCCGGTGCGGACCTCGGGGCCCTTGGTGTCGAGCAGGATGCCGACGGGCAGACCGAGCTCCTTGGAAATACGACGGACGCGCTCGATGCGACCGTGGTGCTCGTCGTAGGATCCGTGCGAGAAGTTAAAACGGGCGACGTTCATGCCCGCCTTGAT
>USJQ01000098.1 GCA_900554985.1 uncultured Collinsella sp.
GGCACGTGGGGATTGATCTCGTTGCCCGGGTCGTCGCGCTTGACCTGTGTATTGCCGACTACGGCTTCGTTGTCGTTTTGCGTCACGACGGTCACCTTCACGCGACGGGTTTGCTTGCCCTCGTCATCAGTCGCCACGTTGACGTAATAGTGTTCGCCGTCTTCGGTCATGAGCGCCATCGTCGGAACCATCACTACGTCGTCGAGCCGCTCGGTCACCACCGAGACCTCGGCCGTCATGCCCGGCTTCAGGCGCGCGTCGGGCGACTCGATGAGGATATCGACGTTAAAGGTTACGCTGCCTCCGCCACCGTTAGCGGCGTCGGAGTTTGCCACCGACGCGATAGCCGTGACGGTGCCCTGGCTCACGATATCGGGAAACGCGGGATACGTGACGTTGGCGCTCTGCCCAACGGCGATCTTGGCGATGTCCTTTTCGCCCACCTGCACGGTTACCTTCATCTTGGACAGGTCGGCGATCTGCATGCACTGCTTGCCGCCGCTCGTATCGCTTTCGCCCATGATCATGCCGCCTGTTACCGTGGCGCCCACCTTGGCGTTGAGCTCCACGATGCTACCCGAGCTCGGGGCCGTGGCCGTGCGACTGGCTGCCTTGGCGTTCGCCTGATCGAGGTTTGCCTGGGCCGATGCGAGGCTGCGCTGCGCGGCCGATACGGCGTTCGTGTCCGCTGATGCGCCAGAGACGCCAGCCGCTGCGGAAGCTCCATCGACGTCCGTCGTTGGGGTGGCCTGCGCGACAGCGGCGGCTTTCTGCGCGTTGGTGAGGTCTTCCTGGGCGGCTGCAACTGCACGCTGCGCCTCGGCAACGTTGCGATCGAGCTCGTCGTTTTTAATGGTCATAAGCACGTCGCCCTCGCTGACGGATTGGCCTGCCTGCACGTTGATTGAATCGACCGTACCGTCGACAGAAGGGGAGACCACCGAGGACGAAATGGGTTTGAGCTGGCCTTTCGCCTCGACCGTTGTGGTAAACGTGCCCTCGGTCACCATGTCGGTCACAGGCCCGCTAGCGCCCTGCGGCTGCGCATTGATAACCAGGGTTGCGACAATGGCAATGAGCGCGATGGCACCTACGACGCCGGCGGCAATACCGCGTCGAATCAGCTTTTTGCGTCGACGTTCGGCACGTTTTGCCTTGAGCTTGGCATACGCCTCTTCATCGGAAATCTCGGCCGTATCGTTCGTGCGTTCGCTCTGCTTGTCGGCATGTACGTTTTTAATCAGAGGAATCGTTTCGGTGGCACCTTCGGGCGTGTACTCGGCATCATCCGGGCCTGGGGTGATGGTGGGGACATTCGGCATAGCGTCTCCTTTATAGAAAGTTCCTCAATAAGTATATGCGCCCGTCGCGTAAGGCGGGCGCATATGGCGGATTCTTTCGGAACTGTTAGATTGGTCGCAGCGGCTCCACGTTGTAGGAATGCGCGCGTTGCACTACGAGTGGACAACCACGCACAGGCCGACTTTGATGCAGTCGTGAAGTGCCTTGGCGTCGGCCAGGCGCACGTTGATGCAGCCGTGGCTGCCGCACCACTTGTACGACTCGGCGTTATCGAAGCTCTTGTCGTTTTGCCAGGTGGCATCGTGGAAGCCGATCATGTTGCCCTCAAACGGCATCCAGTAGCTCACCGGGCTCTCGTATTTGGGCTTACCGGTTTCGGGGTCCTTGGCTCCAATCAGGGTGCTGCCGCCGTCGTTGCTGTTGATCTGCCACACGCCCTCGGGGGTTGCGTCTTCGCCCGGTTTGCCGGAAATAAAGTTGGCCTCCCAAACGATATTACCGTTCTCGTCATAGTAGCGCGCGTGCTGCTCGGACAGGTCGACGTCGATATACGCCTTCCAGTCGGGCTCTCCCTTTGCGGTAAAGGTGTCGGCCTTCTGGGAGTACTTGATCTCGATTTCGCCGGTCTGTTTGTTGTTAATGGCGTCCTCGACCTGCTTGGCGAGCGAGCTGCTGTCGATGGACCAACCAAAGTCACCGCCTTCGACGGCGCACTGCTTGCCATCGGCGCGCGTCCACCAGCGAGTGGAGCCCACGGTATTAAAGCCGTTGGCGAGCTCGGCTGCCCAGCTGCTGATCTGCGTCGTATCGAGTGTGGGGTTGGCGGGATCGGCAAAGCTGATCCACTGCAATACGGAGCTGCCATCAACCTTGCCGGCATCCTCGCCGTTGAGCTTGAGGGTCACGTTGACGCCTAGGAAGTTGTTGGCGGCATCGCATGCGGCCTGAATCTGATCATCGGTCAGCGTTCCATTGAGCGGCTCATAGGCATCGTTGCCGAGCTTGGAAAGATCTACGGTCTCGGCCAGCGAGGCAAGTTCGAGCTCGGCATACTTAATGACGTGCTCGCGGTTGAGTTTTTCGTTGGAGGGCGCCTTCTCGACGGTAAACTTGCCCGCTTGCTCGTCATAGGAGCTATTGGCCTCGAACGTGCCCGAACGCCCCTCGTTAAACTCGTCGATGGCGGCGCCCAGATCCTTCTCAAATTTCTTATGGTCAAAGGTGCCGGAGAGCATGGACAGGTCGACGTCTTGATCAAGATCGACTTCGTTGGAGGTAGCGGTTGTTTTGGTCTTGCCGCTTAAGGATTCCACAAGGCGGACCGGCCATACAAAGGCTTCGTTGCGGCTGATAATCTCTTTTGCGGCAGCTTCGCCGTCGACAATGGGCTCATCGGACTCGGGCTGATAGGTCCAGCTAAAGTCATCGCCTGTCACGGTGAGCTTATAGTGCTTCCAAGCCGAGTTGACCTTGGTGGCGGCAGACGAAGCGTTGGAGAACGAGACATCGACGCCGGCGATAGTGGTGTTGGGGTAGGCTACCTGCGAAAACGCTACGACGCCTACGATATAGACAATGACGATAAGACCCAGGACGACAAAGAGCGTCGTCTTTTTGCCCGACTTATTGTTCTCGGCGGGTTTGCGTGCGGGGCCGCGATCGCCTCGAGCGTGCGTGGGGGGCTGCTTGGGCGCATTGCCATTTGCCTGGCGCTGCTGATGCTGCTTGTTCGGACGTTGGGAAACGTTTGCCGCACCTCGCTGCTGACCGCGGCTCGGCGCGATAGGACGCGGCGACTGAACGCCGCCTGTGTGCCTGCTCGGCTGCTGCGGATCGGGAATCAGTTGAGTTCGATCGTTTTGCGACATCGTATGCATATCCTTCGGATTTCGCCTTGCGGCTCATCGTGTTTTTACTGGGCTTGCATTATAGCGATTACCCAGTTGTTTGTGGTATGGAAACGGTGGCATTCAAAAGAGGTGGGACATTTGTCCCACCTTCGAGTCTTTCTTTGTCGCTATCCGCACACACCGCATTTTGCACAGGCCGAAAGTGCGGCCGGAGCCTGCGCGATGCCACCCTTTGCCGTCTCGCGCAGCGTGGCCGGCAACGCGTGGCCCACGGAGAGCATGACGTGCGCCATCTGGTCAAACGGCACCAGGCTCTTGATACCGGCAAGTGCAAGCTGCGCCGAGCTAAAGGCGGCTGCCACACCGATGGCGTTGCGGTTTTGGCAGGGCACCTCCACGAGGCCACCGACGGGGTCACAAACGAGGCCCAGCAGATTACTCAGCGCGATGGAACTGGCATCGAGCGCCTGCTCGGGTGTGCCGCCGAGCATCTGCACCAGCGCGGCGGCAGCCATGGCGGCCGCACTTCCTACCTCAGCCTGGCAACCGCCCTCGGCGCCGGCAACGCAGGCGCTCGTGGTGAGGTTGAGGCCGATGGCGGCGGCGCAATAAAGGGCATCCATGACCTGCTCGTCGTCCAGCTGCAGATGGTCTGCGAGCGCCAGCACGCAGCCGGGCACAACACCCGCGGATCCTGCCGTCGGAGCTGCGACGATCACGCCCATGGTGGCGGAGCGCTCGAGCACGGCCATGGCGCGGGCCACGGCGTCGGTCTGGACGGCGCCCATCAGGCTTATGCTCAGATCGTTTCGGCTGGTGGCATCGACAAGCTTTGCCTCGCCGCCGATGAGGCCGCCGAGCGAGCGCTGTGGATTGGAAATGGGGGCTGTGGTCTCTTCGCGCATGACGTCGAGTACGCGGCGCATGGCGGCGATAGCGTGTGCCTCGCCGGTCAGACGTGCCTCGCGCACGGCCATGACGGCGCCGATGTTGAGCCCCAGTTCCTCGCACGCATCGAGCAGCTGCTCGCCGTCGTCGAAGATCTCCTTTGCCGAGACACCGGGGGAGAGCGACGAGGCAGAACCGGGGAGCTCGATAAAGGTCGCGTAATCGACATTGTCGAGTTTGCGTAGCATGGGGATAACGGTGTCGTCGGGCGCGCCGTCGGTCTCAAAGACGGAGTAGGCCTGGCCGCCCACTTCGGTGCGGTAGGTGCTGCAGAAGGCGATGTTCACATGGGCGTAGGCGAGGAGGTTGGTGAGCGCGGCGAGCACGCCGGGGACGTCGTAGTGCGCCACGAAGAGTGTGGAGTACATGCCCGAGATGTCCACGCCGACGCCGTTAATGCGGCTGATGCGCATCTTGCCGCCGCCCAGGCTCTCACCGCGGACCTGGGCCGTGGCGCCCGTGTCGTCGACCATGTCGATGTCGACGGTGTTGGGGTGGATGGAGGCGTCGTCGCCCTTGATGTCAAAGTGATATTCGAGGCCCTGCTCACGTGCGAGGTCAAAGGCCTGCTTGATGTTCTCGTCATCGGTGTCGAGGCCCAGAATGCCCGCGACGAGAGCGCGGTCGGTGCCGTGGCCGCGGTAGGTGTGGGCGAAGGAGTTCCACAGGCCAAAGGTGACTTTGGTGATGCGGCCTTCCAGCAGGCTGGCGGCAACTTGGGCGCAGCGTAGGGCGCCGGCGGTGTGCGATGAGCTGGGGCCGACCATGACGGGGCCCAAGATCTCGAATGCCGAGGTCGTAGCTAGTGTTTGCGGCTTGCCTGCCATGGGTGCTCCTTCTCTATCCCGTCGTTCCGAGGGCTTTGGTATTTGGTCGCCTGCTCTACAGTCCTGGCTCGCACGGAGGCCACATTAAGTGGCCTCCGGGTCGTGCGGAACGCGCGCCAAGCTTAATACCAGGGCCGCCCGGGCCGGGAAT
>USJQ01000099.1 GCA_900554985.1 uncultured Collinsella sp.
CCGAGGTCATGTCGGCCGTGTCGCTGGGCCATCTGAGCGCGCCGTGCATCCTGTACAACTTGGACGGTTACTACAACGACCTTAGGTCGCTGCTCGGGCACATGATCGACAAGGGCCTATCGAGCCCGCAGCGCCAGGCCGGCATCTACTTTGCCGACGACCTGCACCAAATCGCATCGATTATCGGCAGCTAAGCCTTGGGCCCGTCGCGTGTGCGGCACCCAACGGCGCTGTTCGCGGCGTAGATGGTTGGCCCGTCCGCGCTGTGCCCGTCCTACAATAAAACGTATCTTTGCCGATTCTGACCACGGGAGGTCCCGATGGATAACCTTGCAAAACCCAAAAGCCGTGCGCTGTTTTTAGTGAGCGTGGCCGTGACCGGTGCGTTTGCAGGCGCTGCGGTCTGGCTGTTCTTCTTTGCGATGGAGCACGGTATCGACTATCTATGGACCGAGATCCCGCACATGCTGGGCGTCGCTTCGCCCGAGCTCGCGAGCGGCCCGTTCGGGTTTTTGCCGTATCCGTTTTTCGTCTGCCTGCTGGGCGGCCTGCTGATCGGTCTGTACGAAAAGATGACGGGCACCAAGACCGACGACCTTAACCAGGTGATGGCCAAGGTTAAACAGGACGGTTGCTACCCGTACGACAACCTGGGCAAGCTTTCGCTTGCGGCATTGCTGCCGCTGCTGTTTGGCGGAAGCATTGGACCGGAGGCCGGCCTGACCGGCGTTATCGCGGGCCTGTGCAGTTGGGTCGGCGACCGCATGCGTCGCTTTGGCGTCGAGTTTAGGCAGCTCACGCTGCTGGGCACCCAGGCCGCCCTGACGGCGCTCTTCACCGCGCCCGTCTTTGGCTTTGTGGCGCCGCTCGCCGGTAGCGCTGACGGCCAGGGCGCCGACGACGATGGAGACTCCGAATCCGACGAGATCACCATCAAACTGCCCAAGGCGCAAAAGACCGTGGTCTACGGCATCGCGATTGCCGGCGGCCTGGGCACCTATCTACTGCTCGGCCAACTCATGGGCGGCGGTATGGGTATGCCGAGGTTCGAGGCTGCCCGGGTGGGCAACCTTGAGCTTGCCTGGCTTATTCCCCTGGCACTCATCGGTACGGCCTGCGGCTGGCTGTACTTTGTCTCGGAGCACGCGAGCGAGGCGTTGGCCCACGCCATAGGGGAGCGCCCTGTCGTCAAGGCCATGCTGGCCGGTCTGGCGCTCGCCATCTGTGGCACGGTCCTGCCCTACACCATGTTTGCCGGCGAGACGCAGGCCGATGTGCTCATGGAAACCTACCTGACCATTCCCGCCGGCGTGCTTATCGCGACCGGTCTTGTTAAGGCCATGCTGACGCCCGCCCTCATCAACCTTGGTTGGCGTGGCGGCCACTTCTTCCCGGTTATCTTCTCGGGTGTGAGCCTGGGCTATGGCCTTGCCATCCTCACCGGCGCCGATCCGGTCTTTTGCGTCGCCGTCTGCACGGCCTCGACGATGGGCGCCGTTATGCGTCAGCCGGTCATGGTTGTGGGCTTGCTGCTCATGTGCTTCCCACTCAAGGGCATCGTCTGCATGATCATCGCCGCCGTCATCGCGGCAGGCATTCCGCTGCCCAAGCCGCTGCGCAAGTAGCACGGTAGCGCGCGGGCAATACAAACATCTCAAGCCCGGTGTGGGCGCTGTGTCACGGATTTGCGGGTGGACTGAATCTCGCCTGGCACCGACGCTACTTCCAAATCGCGAGCGCGGCGGTGCCCAGCACGATGAGGAAAAGGCCGATGGCGCTTCGATGCGACAGCTTTTCGTTGAAGGCCAGTCGTGCGAACAGCACCGATACGACAATCGATAGTTTGTCGATTTGCACGACGACGCTCACCTGGCCTGCAGCGATGGCGTAGTAGTACAGCAGCCACGACGCGCCGGTCGCAATGCCCGATACCGCAAGAAATGCGAGTTCGCGCGGGTCAATGCGCGCGACCTGCTCCAGCTTTCCCTTGACAGCCACGATTGCCCATGCCATAACAAGTACCACACAGGTGCGGATTGCCGTGGCCAGGTTTGACTCGACACCTTCGATGCCGATCTTGGCGAGGACGGAGGTGAGTGCCGCGAACACGGCGGCGCCGAGGGCGTAAGCGAGCCAGGCTCGGTCTTGCTTTTGCTCTGCGCCGACGGACTGCTTTTTCTCGATCATCAAAAACGTGCCGAGCGTGATAACTGCGGTTCCCACGAGCTTGACCGCCAGGTTGCCTGTCTCACCAAAAAGCACTATGGCGATCAGCACGGCGAGCACGGTGCTCATCTTGTCGACGGGTACAACCTTGTTGACGTCTCCGATGCTGAGCGCCTTAAAGTAACAGATCCACGAGGCGCCGGTGGCGAGTCCCGAGAGGGTGAGGAATAGCCAGGCTTTGGCGGGAATGGCGCCGATTGCTCCGATGGATCCAGAAATGCCCGCCATTGCCCAGGCAAATACGAGCACCACGCAAGTACGGATGGCGGTTGCAACGTCGGAGTCGGTGTGCCTGATGCCGCATTTGGCCAAAATGGATGTGATGCCGGCCAAGCAAGCTGATGCAAACGCTGCTGTAACCCACGACACGGGTTGAGCGCCTCCTCATAAAAGACCGCGCCAGATCTGCGGCGCATGCCCGATGATACCGCGCTTGCCTACAGGTCGCGTGCTCGATAGACCTTGGTACTGATGGCGCAACTCAGTGCAAAGAGCACGAGGGCCAGTACGGCAATTCCTGCGCACAGGCAGCCGAGGACGGCGGGATCGGGATTCGCCCCAGCAATCGACATGAGCCAGTTGCTGATGGGGTTGGAGGAGCTCAGTGTGGCCATGGCAAGGCATCCGAGCAGGGCAAACAGGCCGACGGAAAGGCGCAGCGCCTCCATGTGTCCAAATCGAAAGAACAGCGGCTGTGCCAGAAACACCATCATGAGGGAAATGAGCATGGATGCGGTCGAAGCGATTGCGGTCTCAAAGACGGTCTGTCCCGTCGAGGGGATACCCACGCTGTTGAAGAGCGGGATGGAGACGATGCTCAGAAGCGCGGCGGCGCACGCCATGACGGCCGAGAAGACAATGATGCTCAGGTAGCGTGCACAGATGATGTCTTTGCGCGAGAGGGGCAGCGTTGCCCGATAGCGCTCCCATCCGTTTTGATTGTCGTAGCCGGCCAGCGAGTTCATGACCACGATGGGCGACATGGCACTGACCGCACAGGCGCCGGCGCTCATACCGGAATCGCCATCCGATGCGTTGGCGAGGGTCAGTACGACGAAGATGAACAGGCCGACGCCCGCGATGCTCGGGACAAGCGTGCGGACGATGGCGAGCTCAGACATAAAGGCGCGTTTCATTTCGAAGCCCCTTTCAGCATGAGGCGAAGATAGTCATCAATTGTTGCCCGGTCGCAGGGAATCTCGGGGAAGGCCTCGAGCGCCTCGCGACGGTTGGGCACGAGCACGTCCACGCTATAGGCGTGGTGGGCGGCACGGGCGCCTTCGACGCAAGCCATGAGCTCGGACGCCTGTGCTTGGGTGCAGTGGGCGATGCCGGCTCGGTCGGTAATGTCCTCGCGCGGCAGGTCAAACACAATCGAGCCGTTATCGATGCAGATGACGCGGTCGGCAGTGCGATCGAGGTCGGATGTAATGTGGCTTGAGAGCAGCACGCTGTGCTGGCCGTCGGCGACAAAGGCAAGCAACTCGTCGAGCAGTTCCTCGCGCGCCATGGGATCGAGGCCCGCGGTGGCTTCGTCCAAAACGAGCAGCTTAGCATTGTTACTGAGCGCACAGGCGAGCTGCAGCTTCATGCCCATGCCGCGGGAGAGGTCCTTGACCTTCGTCTTGGGATCGAGGCCAAATCGGTCGATGAATCCGGCGAACGTTTCGCAGCTCCACGTGGGGTATGCCGGGCCTACGAGCCTCTCGACCTGGCCCACCTTGAGCGTGGAGGGGAAGGGACACGTGTCCAGGACAAGCCCGATGCGGGAGCGCAGGTGGCGCTGCGTCTCGTCGGGCGCGTTGGCGTCGCAGCGCCGTCCAAGCAGATGCACCTCGCCGGCATCGAGCTTTATAAGCCCAAGCGCGGCGCGAATGGTCGTCGTCTTGCCGGCGCCATTTGCGCCCACAAAGCCAACGATCTGGCCGGGCTCCACGGCGAGTGTGACGTCGCGCAGTGAAAAGCGGTCGCTCACGCGGCGCGATACACCTTTGAGTTCTAGCAACTTTTGCATGGTATAGCCTTTCTTGCAGATGGCTACTGCATGGTTTCGGGGGCTACGAGGTCGAGCATCTCGTGCAGCTTGTCGCGCGTGACGCCCAAGGCTTCGGCTTGGCTCGCCGCTTTCGCAAGCAGCTCTTCGATATGGCAGAGCTGGTTTTCGCGCAAGAGTTCTTGGTTGCCCTCGGCGACAAAACAGCCCTTGCCCTGCACGGTGCAGATACAGCCGAGTTGCTCCAGGTCGGCGTAGGCGCGCTTGGTGGTGATGACACTCACGCCAAGCTCCTGCAGCGAGCGCGCCCGAAAGGATCTGAGCTTTGACTTGCGAGGCTATTTGCTCGTAGATGGGCTTGTCGCTCGAATTGGATAGGATGATGTCCACAGCGGCTCCTTAGCTGTTGGGCTACACGTGTATATAACCGGTAAGCACAGTATATATACACTATGTACAGTTACGCAAGAGACAAATTCGGATTGGGCCGGCTACCCAGGCCCCAACTGATGAATTTGTCCCGATAGGCGCCCTAGAGCGGGATTTCGCGGCTACAATAGTGCGGTTACATCGACGTAATGCACTCAATGCAAGAAAGGATCCGCATGGCAAGCCTGTCGGATGAAATCTCGTCGCGCCGCACATTCGCGATCATCAGCCACCCGGACGCCGGTAAGACCACGCTTACCGAGAAGCTGCTGCTCTATACCGGCAGCATCCAGACTGCCGGTTCGGTCAAGGGCAAGAGCTCGGCCAAGCACGCCGTCTCGGACTGGATGGACATCGAGAAGGAGCGCGGCATTTCCGTTACCTCCTCGGTGCTGCAGTTCACCTATAATGGCGCCT
>USJQ01000100.1 GCA_900554985.1 uncultured Collinsella sp.
GTTTCCGTGCCGGCACCCGCCGCTGCCGAGGAGCCCACGCCGGGCGTTGCCTCGGATGCCACCGATATCGATAAGGGTCTCTACACCCAGCAGTCCTTCTCGGGCGTGCTGAGGTCGGTCCAGGGCGTTTCGTTTGTTAACGTGACTCCCGAAATGAAGTACTTCACCAAATACGAGAGTCACGGCAACTATAACCAGGGCTTTTCGTACGGTGACGGTTATAACGCGCTGGGTTATTACCAGTTCGACCGTCGTTGGTCGCTCATCCCGTTTATGAAGCAGACCTACAACTACAACCCCGAAAAATACAGCATGCTCAAGGATGCGATTGATCGCGGCAGCGAGATTTCCAACACGAGCAATGCCATGTACGAGAACGGCCAGCTCACCGAGTTGGGCCGTATCGCGCAGGAGGCCTTCCAGGGCGCTTATAACACCGACCCTGCTGAGTTTTCGGCTCTGCAGGATGCGTATGCGTACAACTCGTACTATGCGGTGACCGAGGCGTGGCTCAAGAGCGGCTTGGGCATTGATATTTCGGGCCGCGCCGATTGCGTCAAGGGCATGGTGTGGAGCATCACCAACATGTGCGGCACCGGTGGCTGCAGGGACTTCTTCCGTTGGGCGAATCTCTCCAACGATATGTCCGACCGCGAGTTTGTGACGGCGCTCTCTAATAGCGTGGTCAATAACGTCGCTACCAAGTATTCGAGCCAGCCCCAGTATCATGAGGGCTGGAAGAACCGCTACCGCAATGAGCTGAAGGACTGCTTGGTTTATATCGCCGAGGACGAGGCCGCTGCCGCTGCGACGCCCGTGCAGCCCGAGCCCACGCCGGCGCCCACGCCGACGCCTGATTCGAATGACGACTCGAGCGACGATGCCAACGATGACAGGATGGATGCGCCCTCGACCGATGCTGACGGTGATGGCTCTGCTGGTGGCACTACCAACGACGGCTCCACCTCGAACGGCTCCGATTCAAACGGCTCTGCTGCGGGCGATTCGTCTTCAAGCTCTTCCGGCAATACGGATGGCGCCGCTTCTGGTTCGACCGACGCTGACACTTCTAACTCATCCACCGGTTCGAGCGATTCGTCCGTTGACAACGGCTCTAACAATGGCTCCGGCTCTGACGCAACCCCTGGTTCCGATGCTTCCAAGGACGACTCGAATAAGGCGCCGGACGCTCCCGTTGCTTCGCCGGACAAGAAGCCTTCTTTCTCCGTGCAGCTTGGTTCTACGCTGGGCTCTTCGCTGATGGCTGGCGTCAATAACGGTTCGACTTCGAACAAGGGCAATTCTGGTCAAGCTTCCACGGAAAAGACCGAGGCTGCAAAGGGCGACTCCAAGGACGAGGCTTCCGACAAGTCCGAACAGAAGAAGGACGAGGAAAAGAAGTCTGAATCTGAGGAGAAGGACAAGAGCAAGGACATGACCGAGGACGGAAAGCAGCAGGGCAAGGACAGCGGTAAGGGCAACACCGACAACCAGGTCCAAGAGCAAAATGGCTCCAAAACGGTGACCACCACGACCACGACGACTACAACTACCAAGTCCTCGGGCGGCAACATGCCCAAGACGGGCGATCTGATTGTGATGGCGAGCCTTGCCAGTGCAAGCTTGGCCACACTGGGCGCTACGTCTATCGTAAGTGGTAAGCATAAGCTCGATCAGCAGAAGAAGGCTTCTGGGGAGGACGGCTCGGAGGAGTAATCTTCCAGATCGTTTTCTATAAGAGTTTGGGACGGGGTCCGGTGCGGCGGCATCGGGCCCCGTTTTTGTTGTGCAACGATTTGTTATGCCCCCTCGGGGGTCTGTTGCTACCGTTGCCCGAAACGTTTGCATGTCGATATTGTTGCGCTCTACCCGCTCGCTACAATGGGCATCGTGCTGCGTTAGAAGGAGAGTTTACGGTGTCTGAACAGGTGAATTGTGGTTTTACTCATGCGTTTGGTGCACGGTTGCTCAATCATGCGGATAGCGCAGCTCTACCGGTTGATGCACACGACTTTTCCGATGCAATCAATCGGTGTTTGCTCGTCGATAAGACTATGTTTATTGCCGATATATTGGACAGTGAAGCACCTGTTGCGTTTTGCTGTCGGCCCAAGGGTTTTGGCAAGAGCATGAATTTATCGATGCTCAAGTGCTATTTGGAACGACCTGATCACCGGCTGCCGGATCGAAGCCTGTTCGCTGGTACCCAGATTTGGCAGGCGGGCGGCGGTCGCTATCGTGATGAGTACGCGAGTTATCCGGTCATCATGCTCGACTTTACAGCTGCCGCTTCGAGGCATGGCGCTGGTGCTGCGGCAGCAATTCGCGGGGCTGTCGTGCGCGAGTGCGCCCGATTGCTGCCGCTGCTTGCCGCGCCTGATCTGTCAAGACGTGAGGTTCGTCTTATCGAGAGGGCGGCGCGTGGGGTGGCCAGCGATAAGGAGATCGATGCGGCGCTTGGCGTGCTTATTAAACTGCTTCAGACAGCTTTCGATGAGCGGGTTGTTCTTCTGATAGACGACTACGACGCGGTATGTCCAAAGCGTTTGGACGCTAAGGACGACGGTAGCGTGGATTCCCTAGAGTCGCTCAGCCGAATGTTGTTCGACACCATTGCCGACGCCGGCGACTCGTTGCGATTGACGTGTCTGATGGGCGAGCGCCCCGGTCCTGCCGAGCTTGCGTTGTCCCAGCGTGGGGTTTCCTCTCGATCGGCGACGCCACTGTCGAGTTGGTGTGATCGATGGTTCGGTTTTTCGGACGACGAAGTCCAGGTGCTGTTGGATTGCGTCGGTCGCAACGGCTGTCTGGATGACGCGCGTGAGTGGCTCGAGGGCTATCTGTTTGGTGGCTTTTATTGCTCGAGCCCGGAGCGCGTGGTGGACTACGCACATCGCGGTTGCGTCGCGCCTGTTCGGGCAGATCTGTATGGTTACGCTGACCGTCTGAGCGCATGCGTCGGCGACTGGAATCTCATGCGCCTGTCTGCATTGTTCGATTTGCTTGAGCCGCATGGGTTTATTGAGGCGCCAGTGCATGTGCTTGCCGAGGTGGCCGATGTCGCCAAGCCCGAAGATATCTGGACAGCGCTGTATCTGTCTGGATTTCTTACGACGGACATGACGGGGCATTCGGAGGACGGCGCGTGCCTTCGTTCCCTGCGTCTGCCTAACAACGAAGTGCGTCAGGCGCTCCGTCTTGTAATTCTGGAATGGTTTGAGTGCGCCGTTGAGGACGTTGGGGTTATCGACTCGTTCCATGACGGGCTGTGCCGAGGAGACGAGGACACTGTAAAGCAAGCTTTGAGCTGTGCTATCGGCGATCTGGGCATCGATGTGGGCCAATCAGATGTGCCGACAGCCTATCATCTGGCGCTTCAGGGGCTCTGCTTTGGACTGCCCGGCTATTGCAATCCCAGTTCCAAGCGAAGTGGCATCTCGGATCGCTGGGATATCCAGGTGATTCCCACCGGTCGGGTGTTTGACGTGGCCGACACGCCCGGCATGCTCGATGAGCGACCGCTCATTACGATCAACATGTTGTACGACCCTGGCGTCGATGCCCTGGGCCTGGAACTGTTGGCGGTTCAGGCGCTGCTCGACATAGAGCGCGACGGCATCGATGATATCCGCGTGCCGCGCCCCGCCGTCGGGCGCATGCGTTGGGGCTTTGGTTTTGACGGTCAACGTGTGTCCGTGGTGTGTCAACGACTGTAGCGGCGGGCGAAAGCCCTTTACTACTCGGCGTCCTTCAGGGGCGGCATGGGCTTCCAGTTGGGATCCTTAACGATCTTGCGGGCGTCCTTCATGCCACGGCGCAGCGCCGGAATGCCGGTCTTAAAGCATTTGTCGACTGCTGCCAGACGAATGAATTCCTTGCAGAAGGTCGCGGCATTGCCCAGGCGGAACAGCATGGGGTGGTAGTCACCGTAGATCTGCATATAGCGAGCGAGGAAGCCTCGGTTGCGCATGATGTAGTAGCGGTTGGTGTCGCTCGTGGAGTTGAGCTGTCGTTTGCCGGCGATGTCCCAGTTGGAGACGGCGCGGGCACGCTTGAGCACCACGTCGGCAACAACGGCGGCGGGGAAGTGCTGGCTGGCCACGTAGCCGTAGCAGGCATCGTCGCCGTAGATAAAGAAGCGCGCGTCGGGCAGGCCAATCTTGTCGACCACACGGCGCGAGAACATGCCGCCCTCAAAGCACAGTTGGTTCATGGTGCGGTAGCCCTCGGGACCCAGATCCCACTTGGCGATGGGGTTAGGGATGCCGAGCGAAAGGATGAGCTGGTACTGCCAAAAGAAGGCGCCGCCGTCAAAGTCCAGGCGCGAACCCTGGATAACATCGTAGCGGTCGGTCCACTTGGCCAAGCGCTCGATGCCTTCGGGGATGACGAGCACGTCGTCGTCCATCACCCAGAACCACTGGGCCCCCAGATCGTAGGCGCATTTAGTGCCAGCGGAGAAGCCGCCCGCACCGCCGCCGTTTTCGAGCTGCGGGGCGTAGATGACACGGTCGGTGCCGCCCTGCGCGTCGGGCTGCTCGGTGTCGATGCCCCACAGGTTGGCCAGACGCTCGTTGAATGCGGTGCACATGGCCTCGGTCTCGCGCGAATTCTCGTTATCGACAATCACGATGCGCCAGGGCGTTGCCGTGAGCTCGGTCATGGAGTCGAACAAGTTGGCCAGGAGTTCCTGGCGCTTGTACGTAACGACCACGATGGCGAGCTTATCGATGGGGGCGGGAAGGGTTGAAGTCATGAACGAGTATATCCTTTCGCGTGGGCAGCGTATCGGCCCTGCGGAATAAACAATGTGTCCCATGGGACAGGACTATTGTAAGCGTAGGCGGGCGCCCGCGGGTAATGTTCCGCTAATCACCAAGAACGTTTGCTACAAGCCTGGTTGACGTGTGGGCGTAGCGAGATTGCATGCGCGCATTGTGGTATTACATAGGTGCCGATTCCTGTGGACGCAATCTTTCTGTTTGGATGACCCGTGAATAAAACTCGTTTAACCTCCTTTGCCGATAGCCTCCCCATCAAGGCC
>USJQ01000101.1 GCA_900554985.1 uncultured Collinsella sp.
GGCCTCCTCGGCACCCAAGTCGTTACCAAAGGCCTGCAGGGCCAGCAGGGCGCGCTCAAAACCGACGGCAAAGCCGACGCCGGCCGTGGGCTTGCCACCCTCGAGCTCGACCAGGCCGTCGTAGCGGCCGCCGCCACCGATGGAGCCGACGCCGGCACCGGGAGCCTCGACCTCAAAGACGGTGCGGGTGTAGTAGTCCAGACCACGCACCAGTGTGGGATCCTCGACATACTCGATACCGGCGGCATCCAGATAGCGCTTGACCTGCTCGTAGTGCTCGCGGCACTCGTCGCACAGGTTGTCGCCCATCAGCGGCGCGTCGGCCATGATCTCGCGGCAGTGGTCGTTCTTGCAGTCGAAGGCACGCAGCGGGTTGAGCTCGGCGCGCTCGCGGCACTCATCGCACATCTCGTCAGCGTGATCGAGGATAAACTGCTTGACCTGCTCGCGGTAAGCCGGACGGCACTGAGCGTCGCCCATCGAGTTAATGAGCAGACGGAGCTTGGAAAGATCGAAGCCCAGGCGCTTGTAGAACTCCATGAGCATGATGATGCACTCGGCGTCTGCCGCCGGATCGGGAGCGCCGAGCCACTCGATACCCACCTGGTGGAACTGGCGCAGGCGACCCTTCTGGGGACGCTCGCCACGGAACATGGCCTCGGCGTAGTAAGCCTTAAACGGCGTGGAGCCCTGGGGCACTAGGTTGTTCTCCACGACTGCGCGCACCACACCGGCCGTGCCCTCGGGACGAAGCGCCAGGCGCTGCTTGGGCTTGAGTTTTGTGTCGGTGCCCTCGGTAAAGACGCGCTCCAGGTTGGCGCCGCTAAAGACGCGGAACATCTCCTTGCGAACGACGTCGGTCGACTGGCCGATGCCGTGGACAAAGACGTCCACCTGCTCGATCGCGGGCGTCTCGATGGGCTTAAAGCCAAACGGCGCGAACACGCCGGCCGCCATCGGCTGCATCTTTTGCCAGGCGCGCATCTCGGCGCCGATAAGGTCGCGGGTTCCCTCCGCCTTCTGTGCCTGCATGGGCAAACACCTTTCTTTTGTATCGCGTCATAGGTAGTGGACATTATACGGCACAAAGCAGCAACGCGGCGGCGCGTCTGACCGAACGAGGGTATGGGGGCTCGTTCGGCCAGGCGCGCCGCCGCAGTTTGTGATCCCTTTTCCTCCGTCCCCTTCGGATTACGTGATCCCTTGGGGACGGAGGAAAAGGGATCATTTCGTAGACCCGTGGCTGCCCTGGAAACCGAATGACGGTACGAGCATCCATTCGGCTTCCAGGGCAGCCACGGGCAGAACAGACAAACAGGAATAGGCGGCGACCCGCTACTCCCCCGCCACGCTTGCGCGCAGCTTGGCGGCGATGGGCTCGGATGCCAGCAGGAACACGAGCATGACCACGGAGCACGCCAGGCACACGATCCAGGTGCTCGCAAAGGAGCCCGTGGCATCGAACAGCACGCCCGAGACGATAGCGCCCACGGTGCCGCCGACCATCTCGAGCGAGGTAATGGTGCCCGTGACCTTACCGAGGTCGGCCATGCCAAACTGCTTGGACGCGGCGATTTTAGGCGTGATGGTGCCCATGCACGTTCCAACACCAAAGCTCACAGCAGCGACAATAGGACCGAGGTCCGTCGTCGGGAAACACAGCGCCACGCAGGCGATAATGCACGCAACGGAGCCAAGGATATTGCCAAAGCGCAGGCCAAAGCGGTCATAGATCGCACCGAGCGAAATCTTGGCGATAACGACGGTAACCATGTAGGCCGAAAGCACGGTGCCTGCCCACATGGGGTCGTGGCCGCCCGTGACGATCTTGGCACCGTTGACGGTAACACTCGTCATGTTGGTAACCTGGTTGGGCAGGATGGCGCCATTGACCAAGCCCATAAAGAGGAAGGCGACGACGAGCAGCCAAAATGCCGGGCTCTTCTTGATGCGAGACCAGCCGACGCTAACCTCGGGGGCTGCCTTCTCGTTCTTATCACCCGTGGCAGAAGCAGACGGGTCGCCTGGATTCTCGCCGAGCGGCCTAAGACCGATCTCGGAAGGCTTGGTGCGGAAGGAATAGGCCGTGATGGGCAGCGCCGCCACCATGCAGATAGCCGCGAGCACCAGGAAGGCGGAACGCCAGCCAACGCTCACGATGAGCGAGCTCACGATGGGAGACAGAATAGCGCCGCCAAAGCCCGAGCCCGAAAGTGCGATGGAGATGGCAAGGCCTCGCTTGGCCGTAAACCAGTTGGCGGTCACCAGGCTGATGAGCAGGCGGGTCGAGGCGACGGCAAAGCAGCCCGAGACGGCAAAGAGCACGTAGACCTGCCACAGCTCACCGACAAAGCTCATACCGGCAAGAACGGCAGAGGTGGCGATTACAGTGAGGGAGCCCAAAACGCGGCCGCTTACTTTATCGGCGACATGGCCAATGACAAGCGAGCCGATAACGCTCACCACGGTGGAGATGGCGTTGGAGATGTTGTACTGCGCAAGCGTGATGCCCAGGTCGCTTACGATGAGCGGCTGAAACAGGCTCATGCAGTTAACGAAAATCGTGTAGCACGTGGCCATGATCACAAAGCCGGAGGCCACCACGAGCCAGCCGGGGAAAAATTTACGTTGCTGGGACATGGATTACTCCTTGTGGTCCGCAATGTATCCGAGAGCGACGGCGGCATAAGCCGCGGCGCCGAGGGGAAGCTCGGCATCGTTAAAGCGCGCCTTGGGATGATGCTGGGCAAAATGCTCGTCCGTATCGGTCACGGCCGCGCCCACCGTAAAGTACGCACTTGTGATCTCGCTCGAGATAAGTGCGAAATCCTCGCTCGCCATGGCGTGGAATAGCGGCAGGAAGGCAGCCTTGGGCAGCACCGCGCCCACGTAGCCAAGCGAGGCCTGGGTCATATCGCTGTCGAGCACGAGCGGCGGAACGTCCGAAAGCGTCTCGATGGTTGCCAGCGTACGATATGTTGCGGCAACGCCGTTGACGACCTCCGCGATGCGGGTCTTAAGGTGAGCCATGAGCTCGACATCGAAGCCGCGCAACGTTCCCTCGAGCACGCAGGTGTCGGGGATGACGTTGGCCGCCAAACCGCCAGCGAACTTACCCACGGTAAGCGCGACCTCCTTGGCCGCCGGCACCTCGCGAGAGATAAGCTCCTGAAGCGCCAGGTGCACATGCACGCCGGCCGTGATGGGGTCGATGCAGATCTCGGGGCTCGAGCCATGGCCACCCTTGCCCTGCAGCGTGATGCGGAAACCGTACACGCCCGAGAGCGCCGGACTCCCATAGAGCACCAGGCCGAGCGGCGACTGGCTATTGACATGCATGGCAAAGGCGGCCTGGGGACGCGGGTTCTGCAGCAGACCGTCGGCGATGGCGGCGCGGGCACCCTCAAAGGTTTCCTCGCCCGGCTGGAACAGCAACTTAACTGTGGCGTTAGCGTCGACAAGCTCGGACTCGCGGGCCTTGAGCAAACGGGCCGCGCCGAGCAGCGCCGTCGCATGCATATCGTGGCCACAAGCGTGCATGCAGCCGTTGGTGGAAGCGAAAGGCTCGCCCGATTCCTCGACAACGGGCAGGGCATCCATGTCGCCGCGAAGCATGATGACCGTACCGGCCTGTTCGTCCGTGCAGACGCCATTGCCCTGGGCCGCGGCGGCACCGGCGCCGACAAGGCCCACAACACAGGAACCATCGACGCGCGTGGCAAATGGGATTTCCATCTCGGTCAGGCGCGCTTGAATATACGCGGAGGTCTGCGGGAGGCTATTACCCAGCTCGGGCATCTGGTGTAAATCGTGTCGCCACACAGCGAGCTCGTCTGCAAAAGCCTGAGCTTCTGCAACGAGACCGTCACCGATAGCGGCCTGCGCCGCTGCGGTGGCCTTGGGCGCTGATTGCGGTTGAAGATCGGACAGAGCTGGTGCCATAAATGCCCTCCAGTAACGTTTTTGCAGCAAGCACTTTGATAGCGTAAAGTGCAAGGTACAACTTTAAGGGCGACGCATAAAAAATGCCGCCCCGAGAGGGCGGCGCAACAAGTTGTTTACAATTGCGGGCGCGGCTTTTTGCGCAAAAAATCGAAGTGAGTCTCGCTCAAGATAATCGACAGGAAGATAAGCACGAAGCCGGCGAGCAGGCGCGAGGTGAGCGCCTCCCCCATCAGCAGCACCGAAAACAACACGCCCGAAGGCGACTCCATCGAAAGAAGCAGTGAGCCCGTCGAGGCGGGGACATGCGCCAAACCGACGTTTTGGACGAGCAGCGCCGCGCATGTGCAGCCCACCGAGAGGAAAACAGCCACACCGATAAACTCCGGCGTCCATGCAGAGAGGGGCGCCTGAGTCTCGAATAGCAGCGACGTGATTAAACTCAAAACGCCATTGCCCACAAACATCCAAAACGTGATGACGTTGATGTCCATCTTGCGACCGTACTTGGCAGTCACCGCCATCTGGATGGCGAAGAAGATCGCGCCGCCCAAGGTAATAACATCGCCGGCATTGAACTCGACGCTATCGAGCGCTACCAGGCCAATACCCGCCAGGCACAACAACGCTGCACCCAGGTTATACCGGGTAAGCTTTTCACCGCTCAGGACATAGCTTGCAAACGGCACAAGGATGCAATACGTGCCGGTCAAAAAAGCGCTCTTGCCCGCCGTGGTCTGTGCCAGGCCGATCGTCTGCAAACCGTAGGCACCCCACATGAGCGCGCCCATGCCAAGCCCGACGATCAGGTTGCGGGCATTGAAATGAGCGATGATGCGCTTATGGAAAATTGCAAACATAACCAGTGATGCCGGGAGAAAGCGAACATAGACCAGCTCGAACACCGGAATGGTGTCGAGTGCGTCCTTCATAGTGGTAAAGGAGTAGCCCCAGATAATCGCCACCGAAAGCAGTAGAACTTTCCAGAACAACGGCGAGCGTGCGCCGGCACCCCGGGGAATACCACCCGCGCCCAAATCCTCACGGGCTACAGGGCTATCGGGCATGTTTTCGATTTCGTTGGCAGCGTATTG
>USJQ01000102.1 GCA_900554985.1 uncultured Collinsella sp.
GGTTACGTGGCCCGGACGGTGCAGTCTAGCTGCGTTGTCCGGCGTACGAGCTCGCTAATCGGCTATTATTTGTTTAGACAACTTGAGTTGTAGAGGAGTGACCGGCGATGGTGCAGGGCGCCAAACATATGAAGAGCAATAACGCCGCGGACAACGGCGGCTCAAGCCCTCAGCCCAAGCCTCAACCAAAGCCCAAGCGCCGCCGCAAGCGACTGCCGCGCTGGGCCGACCGGCTCATCACCATCGTCATCATCCTTATTGGCGTGGGCCTTATGACCTGGCCGTGGATCTTGGACCGGCTCGAGGCCTCGGGCGTGTTCAACCAGATCAGCACGGTGTCCAGCACCGTGGACGCGCTCTCCGAAGAGGCCTCCCTGTGGACAGCTATGAAGTGACGGAAATCTCCGTCCCGGACCCTTATGTGGTGGCAGCAGAGCCTACCCAGACTATCTGGCTTGGCCCTGGTGATGACCAGCAGCTCATCTTTGACCGCGACCCCATGATGAGCTGGGTCGAAATCCCCTCCATCGACGTGAGCATGCCTATCTACCACGGCACGAGCGAGGAGGTCCTCATGGCGGGCGTCGGCCACCTAGAGGGCACGAGCCTGCCGGTGGGCGGCACCTCGACGCATTGCGTGCTTACCGCGCACTCGGGCATGCGCAACCTGAGCATGTTCGACGACATCCATTCGCTGGAGCCCGGCGACCTGGTGCTGCTACACACCATGAACAAGACGCTCGCCTACAAGATGGTGGACTCCGAGGTCGTGCTGCCCGAGGAGATGGAGTCGCTGACCATCGAGCCCGGCGCCGACAAGGTGACGCTCGTCACCTGCACGCCCTACGGCGTGAACGACCATCGCCTGCTGGTGCATTGCGTGCGCACCAAGTACAACAAGAAGGACGTCGACAAGCAAAAGTCGCTGGCCGGCCGCCACTGGGGCAAGCGCGAGTTTGCCGTGCTCATCGTGGTCGTGGCCATTGTGCTGTTGCTGCTGGACATCGTGATCCACGCGGTTCGCAAGCGCCGCAAGGCCAAGGCCTCGGCATAAGACATTCTCCAGAACCACCACATAGGGGACAGGCACCTTTGTGGTGGTCGGGACTTCCAAACCATCACAACATTCGATGAAAATCGCGATTTTGGCGAAAAGTGTCGAATGTTGTGATGGTTATCGTTGTGGGCGGGATGGTTTTCGCTATGGACGGTGCGGTTTCGCTGTAAAACCGCCGGACCACGCCCTGCCAACCGCCGCCCTCGTTACGATTTCGCTGCATTTGGATAAAGCGCCTGCTCCAAGGCGCCCTCGCCCTGTATACTAGAGCGGTTTAACTGTTATGCGGAAGGGAGCGCCTATGGCACTCAGCGAGAAAGACGTGCTCGGCATCGCCGAGTACGCAAAGATCGCACTGACCGATGACGAGCTCACCCAGATGACGTCCTACATGAACGACGCCGTCCAGATGCTCGAGCCCGTCTTGCAATATGACTTGCCCGACGTGGAGCCCACGTTCCATCCCATCGGAAGCCTGTCCAACGTGATGGGCGATGACCTGCGCGAGCCCGAGCGCGACCTGCCGCTCGACATTGCGCTCGAAAACGCCGGCAGCGCGCGCGACCGCTACTTTCGCGTGCCGTCCATTTTGGGAGAGGGGGAGAGCGAGTAATGGCGCTAAGCTTCGATTCCTTTACCGCCGCCCAGATCGCCGCAGGCGTTGCCGCCGGCGACTTTACCGCTACCGAGGTGGCCCAGGCCTCCCTTGCCGCCATCGAGGCGCGCGAGGGCGGGGTCCAGGCATTCCTGCAGGTGGCGCCCGAGCTTGCGCTCGAGGCCGCCGCGCGCGTGGATGCCGACCGTGCCGCAGGCAAGCCGCTGCCCCCGCTCGCGGGCGTGCCGCTGGCCATTAAGGACAACATGAACCTCGTGGGTACGCGCACCACCTGCGCTTCCCGCATGCTCGAGAACTACCAGAGCGTCTACACCGCCACCTGCGTCCAACGCATGCTCGACGCCGGCTGCCTGCCCATGGGCAAGGCCAACATGGACGAGTTTGCCTTTGGCAGCTCCACCGAGAGCTCGGCGTTCCACCGCACCAACAACCCCTGGGATACCGAGCGCGTGCCCGGCGGCTCCTCGGGCGGCTCCGCTGCCGCCGTCGCCGCGGGCGAGGTCGCGCTCTCGCTGGGCTCGGACACCGGCGGCTCTATTCGCCAACCGGCGGCGCTCTGCGGCGTGGTGGGCTTTAAGCCCACGTATGGCGCCGTGAGCCGTTACGGCGTGGTTGCCTTTGGCTCGTCGCTCGATCAGGTGGGCCCCTTTGGCCGCACGGTCGAGGATGTCGCGCTGGCCATGAACGCGCTTACCGGCGCGGGCCACGATCCGTACGACTGTACCAGCCAGGATTGCGCCGTCGACTTTACCGAGCATCTCAACGACAGCATCGAGGGCAAGCGCGTGGGTATCATCCCCGCGTTTATGGAGGCCGAGGGCCTGACGCCCGAGGTCAAGGCCGCTGTTCAGCGCGCCGCCCAGGAGCTGCAGAACCAGGGCGCCGAGCTCGTGGAGGTCGACCTGCCGCACCTGGACGCCGCCATCGCCGCCTACTACGTCATCGGCCCGGCCGAGGCGTTCTCAAACTTGGCCCGCTTCGACGGCATTCGCTACGGCTACCAGGAGGAGGGCTGCGCCAACCTGTCCGACCAGAGCTCGCTTTCGCGTGCCCACGGCTTTGGTGCCGAGGCCAAGCGCCGTCAGATGCTCGGCGCCTACCTGCTCTCCTCGGGTGTGTACGACAAGTACTACTACGCCGCGCAGAAGGCCCGCACGCTCATCACGCAGGACTACGATGCCGCGTATGCCAAGGTGGACACCATCCTCATGCCCGCCTCGCCGCGCACGGCCTTTAAGTTTGGCGAGATTAGCGACCCCACGCAGATGTATCTCTCCGACCTGTACACCATCTCGCTCAACATTTGCGGCAACGGTGGTATCTCGGTGCCACTGGGCCTGGGCGAGGATACTCAACTGCCCGTTTCTGCCCAGCTGGTGGGACCTGCCTTTAAAGACCGTCAGCTGCTTACGTTTGCCCGCGCCCTGGAGCGCGGCTTTGCCGATGCCGCCACGGGTGCGCCCGCGCTTTCCGTCGCGCCCGATTTTGCCGGGAAGGGAGGCGAGCTGTAATGAAGGAGCTTTCCGAGGTCCTGCAGGATTGGGAGGCCGTGATCGGCCTGGAAATCCATACCGAGCTCACCGCACTCGATACCAAGATGTTCTGCAACTGCAAGCTCAGCCACGATGACGAGCCCAACGCCAACGTGTGCCCGGTGTGCCTGGGCCTGCCCGGCGCCCTGCCGGTGCCCAACAAGCGCGCCATCGAGAGCATCGTCAAGGCCGGTCTGGCCACCAACTGCGAGATCCAGCGTCACTCGATGTTCTACCGCAAGCACTACTTCTATCCTGATATGGCCAAGAACTTCCAGACCACGCAGGGTCCGGTTGCCTTTGCGATGTACGGTCACCTGGACCTGGACGTGACCGGTCGCGGTGCCGCCGAGCGCCCCGATTGCGCGTTTGGCGAGGCCGAGGCTCAGAGCCTGGCGAGCGCCTCGGCCAACGCCGAGGGCCTGTCCACGTCCATGACGTCGACCATGCGCGAGGGAAACCAGCGCGCCGGTCATCTGGCGAGCTACGATGCGTCCAACCTGCAGATGCCCGAGCGTCGCGAGGACGGTTCCTACACGGTGCCCATTCGCATCCTGCGCATCCACATGGAGGAGGACGCCGCCAAGATGGTGCACGTGGGCGGTGCCGAGGGCCGCATTACCGCCGCGGCCGAGTCGCTCGTCGACTACAACCGCTGCGGCACGCCTTTGATTGAGCTCGTGACTGAGCCCGATCTGCGCACGCCCGAGGAGGCGCGCCTGTTTATGGAAAAGCTCCGTCGCATTTTTGTGACGCTGGGTATTTCGGACTGCTCCATGGAAAAGGGTTCCATGCGCTGCGACGGCAACGTGTCGCTGCGCCGCCGCGGCGAGACCAAGCTGGGCACCAAGACCGAGCTCAAGAACCTCAACTCGTTTAAGAGCCTGCATGACGGCCTTGCCTACGAGATTTGCCGCCAGGCCGAGGTACTCGAGGAGGGCGGCATCATCTATCAGGAGACCCGCCACTGGGAGCCCAGCCGCAAGCGCACCGTTGTCATGCGTGTGAAGGAGACGGCCGACGACTATCGTCTGTTCCCCGATCCCGACCTGGCGCCGTTCGACCTGGACGACGAGTTCATCGACCGCTGCCGTGGCGAGATTCCCGAGCTGCCCGATGCCAAGCGCGTCCGTTTTGAGGCCGATTTTGGCATTAAGACGGCCGATGCCGAGCAGATTGCCGGCGACCCTGAGTTTGCCGACTTCTTTGAGGCCGCTGCTGCCGGTATGGCTGGCAAGGAGGCCCAGACGGTTGCAAACCTGCTGGTCAACGAGATGATCGCCTACCTTAAGGGCGCGGGCGTGTCGCTCGCCGAGTCCGGCATCGCGCCGGCTCAGGTGGCGGCACTCGCCAAGCTGCTGGCGACCGATGCCATCAGCTCCAACCAGGCGCACGAGGTCTTTGAGGCCATGGCCCAGACTGGCGATGACCCCAACAAGATCGTCGACGAGCGTGGTATGCGTCAGGTGAGCGATGCCGGCGCGCTGCAGCCGATTGTGGACGAGGTGCTGGCAAACTGTGCCGAGCAGGCGCAGCAGTACCGCGACGGCAACCAGAAGGTCATCGGCTTTTTGGTGGGCCAGTGCATGAAGGCGAGCCGCGGCAAGGGCAACCCGAAGCTCTTCAACGAGTTGCTGAGAACGTCGCTCTCGTAAACGGGAACCGAGGGGCCGGGCGCAGGGCCTTGCCTCTCAATTTCGGACAGTCCTGACTCACGACGGAGGCGCCACTGGCGCCTCCTGTTCGTGCGGAACTCATTGAGAGGCAAG
>USJQ01000103.1 GCA_900554985.1 uncultured Collinsella sp.
CCCGGCACGCCACGCTACTGTAGCAACAACCAAGCAGCTCATGCAATTCACTCAACTAAAGCGTCGAGCCGGAAGGCCTCGATGTTCCGTCAACGCCACATTGTCGCGCTAAATCAATTTGGTCGACTCCAGCTTTTCGATGATCCAGTCGTTGGCCTTGATGACCGGGCGGCGGAAGACGACGCCCAGGCCCAGCGACGGAATCAGGTAGCTCGCCAAGATACCCAGCTCAATCCAGTACTCCATATGGTAGGCGCCAGCCATGGCGGCGTGCATGGCGTTGATGCCGTGGGTAAACGGCAGGAACGGGTAGATCGCCTGGAACACGGGGCCGGTCATCTCGATGGGGAACGTACCGCCTGAACCGCCGACCTGCATGACCAACAGCACGACAGCGAGCGCCTTGCCGATATCGCCAAACGAAACCGTGAGCGTGTAGACGATATTGGAGAACACGAGACTCGCGACCCAGCCCGCCAGCACAAACTGCAGCGGGTTGTCGCATTGGATGCCAAAGAACAGGATGTCGCCCGCGCACACGAGTGTCGCCTGCAGCAGGGCCAGACCTCCAAAGAACAGGTAGCGGCCCAGGTAGATCTCGTGCAGGCGCACGGGGATCAGCTCGTTGATGAGCTCATCGTCAACCGATACCTTCATCATGGCCGCCAGCACGATCGAGCCGACCCACAGCGACAGGATCGTATAGAACGGCGCCATGGCCGAACCGTAATTGCGGATCGGATAGACCGGCTTGCGGTCGAGCGCGACGGGGCCGGAAAGCGACACGGCCAAACCCTCGGGATCGTTGCCGATCATCGTCTTGATCGTGGCAAGGTCGTCCGACATCAGGGCGCCATCGAGCTCGTCCTTAAAGGCGCTGATCTTGTCCGATGCCTCACCCAGCTGATCGGAAGCCTTGTTGACCAGCGTCGCAGCCTTGGAGAGGCCCTTTGCGAGCGAGCCAGAGGCGTCGGTCAGACCGCTCACGGCGCTATCCAAGTCACCCGAGATACCGTTCAGGGAATCCAGAACGCCCGAAATGGTCTTCTTGAGCTCCTTGGCCTTAACCGAGAACGTGGAATCGTAGTCGGACTTGGCTCCCGAGATACCCGCCTTGGCATCGGCGATGGCCTGGTCGACCTCGGCACGCGAGTTGTTGACCTCCGCCATGCCGTCCGAAAGGGACTTTGCGGTCGCCGTCAGGTCCTTCGCATTGTTGCGGTACTCCACGGCAATTCTGCCCAGCGACGTCGCAGCGGACTCGAGACCGTCTTTGAGCTTGTCATCACTCACCTGGTCGGCAAGGTTACGGAGCTGATCGGTCATCGCATCGATATCGTCAGCACGCGTATTGAGCGCCGCTGCGGCTTCGTTGAGCTGAGACACCGTAAGGTCAACATGCTGATTCGCGGCATCGAATGCCTTCGCAAGCTCGGCGGACACGTTGTCGAACGAGCCCGCGCTTCCGTCAATCGCCGCGTCAACGGCATCGTTGGCGGCCTTGAGCGCTTCCTTGGAATCATTGATGCCACTCTTGGCGTGCTCCATCAGCTGCTTCGTCGACTCATCAACGGTGCCCGTCTGCTTGAGCATGCCGCCCGCCGATGTCAGTGAATCGGACGTGGAGCTCAAAATGCCCGCGAGCGACGTCGCACTCGCCTGAACGTCCTGCAGGTCCTCGACCGAATCGCCCAGCGTCGAGGACAGATTGGCGATAAAGCTGCTCACCTGGTCGGTACTCATATAGTCGAGCAGGCTGGACACGGTCTTAAGGCCGATGGTCGTGATGGTCTTGGTAAAGGTCTCGTTGACCTGACTCTGGACGGCGCTCGAACCCTTTTCAGTCACGATCTGTGCGATGGCGTTGGCCTTCTGATTCTCATAGAACTCGATATCGGCGTGCTTCACCTCGGTCGAGAAAAGCGTCATCATGTCGGCGCTAAACGTTTTAGGGATAACGACGGCAGCGTAGTACGCGCCCGACTTAACGCCCTCAATCGCCTTATCACGGTCGTTGAGGACGACCCAGTCGAAGTTCTCGTTGCCGCGCAGGGTGGCGGTTACGTTTTCGCCCACGTTGACCTCGACGGGAATCAGATCGCTCTCGTAACCCTCATCGGTGTTGACCACTGCAATCTTAAGGTTGCCGGTATTGCCGTAGGGATCCCAGCTTCCGGCGATGTTAAACCATGCATAGAGACATGGCACGATGATCAGGCCCATCACGACGACCATGCCGATCACGGAGCGAGACACTTTTTGGACATCGCGCTTAAACAGGTGCAGGATGTTTTTCATTTATGCCTCACCTCCTTTAGAGTGCTTGCCAAGCGAGGTGGTGTCCCCGTCGTTTCCGTTTACGTTGTCAGCGCCGTCGGCATCTTGAGCCTTACGATGCGCACCGATATGCGACAGACGGCTCGTAGGCTGTTCGCCTCCCTTGGCGCCACGCTCGCTGGCGTTGAGACCAAACATGCGACGGGCGGCAGGGATGGCAGCCGTGTGCTCGCGCATCTCGCGGCGAAGGTCCTCGTCCGAAAGCGCCGAGATACGCATCTGGGTATTGAGGCTCGCACGGATGTATTCGATGTTGATGAGCCAGCCGCAGATGGCGATAACCGAAATGATCCAGATAACGAGCAGGATGATCTTGCCGTTATTGTCGATATCGAGCACCGTCGAAAGCACAAAGAGCAGAACCTGCACGCCTACCACGGCGGCAAAACCGCCCTTGATGTAGTACGGGTAGCGATGCTCAAACGCCACGGCATGATCGAGCAGCTCGCGACGGTACGAATCCGAATCGAGCATGACGCGCATGGCCGTGCGCAGCGAATAGCGCTGGCGCGGCAGGTCGTTGGACTCGCAGATCATGAGGCCCGTCGTGGAAAGCTGCTTGTCAAAGAGCAGGTTGAGGTTGAGCAGCAGCGGACGCAGCTGCAAGCCAATAAAGAGTGCGATGGCAAGGAACACGCCCAGGATGCACAGGTTGAACAGGTAGTTGAACGAGTACATGCCGCCGACCGTTTCGCGCAGCAGATTGATGCCGTAGGTAAAGGGCAGCAGCGGGTGCAGCCACTGGAAGAAGCCGGGCATCATCTCGATGGGATACATGCCCGACGAGCCGGGGATCTGCACAATGACGAGGATGACGCCAATGGCTTTACCGATATGCTTAAACGTGGTGGACAGCGCATAGATGATGTTGACGTAGGTGAACGAAATAGCGATGCCGCCCAGTACAAAGAGCAGCGGATTGACGCACTGAACGCCAATGACCAGATCTCCCACCGTAACGATGATGGCCTGCAACGCACCCAGGATCACCAGCAGCAGCCAGCGGCCAAAGTAGCCCTGACGCGCCGTAAAGCTACCGATGCCCTCGCGGTCGACCTCGAGTTTATAGATAGCGATGAGCACATAGCCGCCTACCCACAGCGCCAGATTGGTGTAGAAGGGCGCGATGCCCGAGCCAAAGCTCTTGACCGGATAGATTGACTTGGACGTCAGCTCAACCGGAGATGCCATGAAATCTGCCACGTCATTGACGTCGACGTCCATGAGGTCGGCTAACTCGCCCATAGACTCAGAGGTCTGCAGCGCCGCAATGTCATTGGCGGCGGTCACGAGCTTGTCCTGAACCTTGGCAAGGGAGGCGTCGGTTTGGGACAGCGTGGTCTTTGCCTGCTTGAGCGTGGCGTCGAGCTGCGCCAGCGTGCCGCGCGCGCTCGCTATCGTGGGGGTCATACCCGACACAATGCCGGTCAAATCGCCCGAAACGGCGGCAAAGGAGTCAAGCGCGCTCGAAGCCTTCGGAAGTGCGTTCTGACCCAGATCGGTCTGAGCCTGACCGAGGTCAGCCGTACCGGTCTGAATTGCCGCGTTGAGTGCGTTGCTCGCGTTCGAGATTGCCGTAGCGTCGTTTGCCATGGCGCTCGATTGTGCAGAAAGGCCATCCTTGATGCTCTGCAGCTTCTGGTTTTGCTCGCGAAGCGAATCGATGGTCGATACAATGCGCGCGTCAATTTCCTCGGAACCTGTCGACGTGTCATTAACGAGAATCTCCAAGTGCCCGATAACGGCCTTATTGTGATCGATCGTCGCCTGGAGAGACTCGAGCGAGTTGTCGATGCGGGTGGTCGTAGATGTGACCGTACCCGTTAGCTTGCCAATCGCAGCGTTCGCGGAGGCTGACGTCTTGGTGAGTGCAAGGCTACCTTCCGAGAGTGCCTTGGAGAGCGAGGTGATAGAGTTGCCCGTCGTGGCGCGAGCCTCGCCCAGCAGGTCGTTGCCCTGGGAGATTGCCTGCGTCAGCGACGGTGCCTGACCTTGCAAGCCGGCAAGCGCCGCATCAGCCGAGGCGATAGCGCCACTCGTCTTATCGATGGCGGCATTCATATCGCCAATCGAATCGCGCACCTCACCCAAGGTGTCGGATGCCTCGGACACCGAACTTGTCAGCGAGTCCTGAGTCTGGGTTGCCTTGTCCTTTAAATCGACACCGGCATCCTTGGCGATACTGGCAACAGTCTCGCCCACCGTGGAGACAAACTCCGAGTTGATCTGCTCCTCGATGGTGTTGGCACCGGTATCGGTGACCTTGGGCGCAATGGCGCTCTTCTTCTCATTGACGTAATAGGTGAGCTTCGGCTGATGGTAATTGCCATCGAGCATCGAGACAAGATTGTCGGAGAAGTTCTTGGGGATTACGATCGCCGCGTAGTATTCCCCGCTCTCGACGCCCTCTTTGGCATCGGCAGCCGAGTCGACGAAGGTCCAGCCCAGCTGATCGTTTTCCTTGAGCTGGTCGACCACCTTATCGCCTGCATTGAGCTCGCCCACCAAGTCATTCTGGGTGCCCTGATCGTTGTCGGCGATGGCGTTGTAATCGCGGACAGAGGCTGTAACGATGGTTGCGGATATAGAGATCATTCCGGTTGGGGCT
>USJQ01000104.1 GCA_900554985.1 uncultured Collinsella sp.
CGGGCACGGGCACGATGCCGCAGTGCTCGCAGTGGATGGCCGGGATGGGGTTGCCCCAATAGCGCTGGCGGGAAATGAGCCAGTCGCGCAGACGGAACTCGACCTTACGACGACCGCAGCCCATGGCCTCGAGGTCAGCAACGATTGCAGCCTCGCCCTCGGAGTGCTTGCCGCCGCGCATACCGGTGTACTTGCCGGACTGGACGAGCGTGCCCTCGGCAGCGTGGGCGCAATCCCAGTCGACGGTCTCGGCATGGAAGGTATCGATGGTCTCGCCGTTGGCCTCGACGGCAGCGCGGTCGTCATCGTCCAGGATGATCGGTACGATCGGCAGGTCGTACTTGCGGGCGAACTCAAAGTCGCGCTGGTCGCCGCAGGGAACGGCCATGACGGCACCCCACACGGGGATCTTCTCGCCGTTGACGGGGTTCACCACGTAGCGGCCCGTAAAGGCGCCGTGCTTCTCGAGAGTGCCCTGGGCACGCTCGACGGCAGAGATATGCTTGGAGTCCTCGACAATCTTGGTGACGGCCTCCTCGTACTGAGTGCCCTCGACGAGCTCGTGCAGACGTGCGTACTCGGGAGACAGGACAAAGAAGGAAACGCCAAAGAGCGTGTCGGCGCGCGTGGTGAAGACGGTGATCTTGCCCTCGTCGCCCTCGATAGGCTCGCCATCGGCATCGCACAGGGTAAAGTCGACCTCGGCGCCCTCGGAGCGACCGATCCAGTTGGCCTGCATCTGCTTGACGCGCTCGGGCCAGCCGGGAAGCTTCTCCAAGTCGTCGAGCAGTTCCTGGGAGTAGTCGGTGATCTTGTAGTACCACTGCTCGAGGTCACGCTTCTCGGGCTCGGTGCCGCAACGCCAGCACTTGCCCTCGGTCACCTGCTCGTTGGCCAAAACGGTCTTGCAGGTGGGGCACCAGTTGACCGGGTTCTTCTTGCGGTAGACCAGGCCCTTTTCCCACATCTTCTCAAAGATCCACTGACCCCAGCGATAGTAGTCGGGGCTGCAGGTCTTAACGGTGCGATCCAGGTCGTAGGAGAAGCCCATGCGCCTCATCGTAGCGAGCGCCTGGTCCATGTTCTTATACGTCCAGGCGGCAGCCTGCGTGTTGTGCTTGATAGCGGCGTTCTCGGCGGGCAGGCCAAAGGCGTCAAAACCGATGGGATGCAGCACGTCAAAGCCGCGCATGCGGGCCTGACGGGCCATGGCATCGCCGATGGTATAGTTGCGCGCGTGGCCCATGTGCAGGTCGCCCGACGGATACGGGAACATCTCGAGCACATACTTCTTGGGCTTGGTGGCGTCGGTGTCGACGGCAAAGAGGTTGGAGTCCTCCCAAGCCTTCATCCACCTGGACTCAATGGCCTGCGCGTCGTAGACAGGGATCTCGTCCTTATGATCTGTGCAATCGCACATATCAGCTCCTTTAATCTTAGCTGGGGTCGGTCGGCTTAGCTTTATTCGCTACTGCGGACAGTCCTGCGCAAGACGAAGGCCACATTAAGTGCTCTTCTTTGCGTGCGGAACTTGTAGCGAACAAAGCTAAGCCGCCCGACCCTAAGGTTGACTCGCATGATAATAGCAAATACAACAAGCGAGATGCCTGCGACTTCCAGGCATCTCGCTTTATCTAAATAACGTGGTTGGGAATCAACCTTTGTCTGAAACTCGTTCTAGCACGAACTGGTTTTCCAGGTGCCGCAGATTGCCGTGAAAGAGGAGCGCCGCGTACTTAAGTACGCAAGCGACGGTTTGAACGGCAAGGTGCGGTGCCTGGGAAAGCCGCTTATCGATAAGACACAGACTGCTGAGAGTCTTTCACGACTACGTCGTGGGCGCCGCCTTCGACGATGGAGGTGGAGCTGACCAGGGTCAGGCGTGCCTTTTCCTGGAGCTCGGGGATCGAGAGGGCGCCGCAGTTGCACATCGTGGACTTGACCTTGTAGAGCGTGCCGCCTACGCCGTCCTTGAGGGAGCCGGCGTAGGGAACGTAGGAGTCGACGCCCTCGACGAAGCTGAGCTTCGCGGCGCCGCCCAGGTCGTAGCGCTGCCAGTTGCGGGCACGCGCAGAACCCTCGCCCCAGTACTCCTTCATGTACTGGCCGTTGACGTTGACGCGCTCGGTCGGGCTCTCGTCAAAGCGGGCGAAGTAGCGGCCCAGCATCATAAAGTCGGCGCCCATGGCAAGGGCGAGCGTCATGTGGTAGTCGTAGACGATGCCGCCGTCGGAGCACACGGGCACGTAGACACCGGTCTCCTCGTAGTACTCGTCACGGGCGCGGCAGACGTCGATCAGCGCGGTGGCCTGGCCACGGCCGATGCCCTTGGTCTCGCGGGTGATGCAAATGGAACCGCCGCCGATACCGACCTTGATGAAGTCGGCCCCGCAGTCGGCCAAGAAGCGGAAGCCCTCGGCGTCGACGACGTTACCGGCACCGACCTTGACGTCCTCGCCGTAGTTGGCGCGGATCCACTCGATGGTGCGCTTCTGCCACTCGCTGAAGCCCTCCGAAGAGTCGATGCACAGGACATCGGCGCCGGCCTCGATGAGCAGCGGCACGCGCTCGGCATAGTCGCGGGTGTTGATACCGGCGCCGACCATGTAGCGCTTGTCGTTATCGAGCAGCTCGTTGGGGTTGGTCTTGTGGCTGTCGTAGTCCTTGCGGAAGACGATGCCCATGAGGTGATCGTTGTCGTCGACGATAGGCAGAGCGTTGAGCTTGTTGTCCCAGATGACGTCGTTGGCAACCTTAAGGCTGATGTTCTTGTCGCCCACGATGAGCTGCTCACGCGGGGTCATGAACTCGGAGACCTTCTTCTGGTGGTCATCGCGGCTGGGGCGATAGTCACGGCTGGTGACGATACCCAGGAGCTTGCCCTTGGGAGTGCCGTCGTCGGTGACCGGCATGGTGGAGTGACCGGTCTGCTCCTTGAGCTCGATGACCTGCTCCATGGTCATGTCGGGGGTCAGAGTGGAATCGGACTGAACAAAGCCGGCCTTGTGATCCTTGACGGCCTTGACCATAGCGGCCTCGGACTCGGGGGTCTGGGAACCGTAAATGAAGGACAGGCCACCCTCGGTAGCGAGCGCGACACCCATGTCGACGCCCGAGACGGACTGCATGATGGCGGAAACCATGGGGATGTTCAGGGTGATTGCCGGCTTCTCACCGCGCTTAAAGCGGGTTAGCGGCGTCTTAAGAGAGACGTTGTTGGGGATGCACTGCGAGGACGAGTAACCAGGGACCAGCAGATACTCCGAAAACGTGTGGGACTCACCGGGAAAGAACGTAGCCATGTTTCTCCTTTTTCCATGCGACCGGTCGGCTGCAGGCCTCGTAGGACCCAGCCCAACCTTGGGCGCCCAATACTGGGGAAGTATCTTAACGCACTTTGACTGCTACAATGCATGATTTAAGAAGAGCACACGAGGGTTTGACGCAGGTTTTGCGTTTACCCAGCAAACACTTTAGCGGGGAGACGTAGAGCACATGGAGTACAAGACGACGGCAAAGCTGGTCATTCAAGCGTGCGACAAGGATCTGCCGGGCGTCTTCGGCCACGGCTGCGTCTTGCTGCTGCAAGGTATCGCCCGCGAGCACTCGCTCAACCGTGCCGCCAAGAGCATGGGCATGGCCTATTCCAAAGCGTGGCGTATTGTAAACGAGGCGGAAGGCCAGCTAGGCTGCAAGCTCATCGAACGCGACGGCGCCCGCGGATCAACGCTCACGCCGGCCGGAGAACGAGCTATAGCGGTCTACGAGGAGCTTCAGACCGACATCAACAACGTCATCACCACCAAAGCCAACGACCTGATCGCCAGCATCAACGCGGAGTAGTCCTTTTAGGCGGTTTTTAGCCCACAGCGCCCTCGGGTTGAGGCTCGCGCCACAAAACGGGCCCATCTACTACGTTTAGTTGAATACCCACGACCATACCGGACATTATGAAAATAAAACCGCTGGTAAACAGCTTAGTAATTTTCAAAATAGGCGGGTGTGGTCGACCCCTATTGCTTAAACGTAGTGAATAGGCCGTTTTCGTGACACAGACCCCCGATTAGCTACTTGCGAAGGGCGTTATCGAGAGCGGCAGCCACCTGCAGGGGGTCGTCGGTGCCGGCGAAGAGGCGGATGGCGCTCCCCTGCTTACCGCGCGGGGCCGAAAGGCGCGTTGTTGAGCCGCCGGCGGGTGATGTGCGGAATTCGTCCGGCAGTATGCTGAAAAATTCGCCCGCGATGCAGTCCACCAGGTCAAACTCTACTGCCGGGCCAAAACCGTGCTCCAGGATGCCGGTCGCGATGGCATGGTCGGGATGCGAGGTCAGCCCGGGATAGCGCACGTTGCGTACCATCTCGTTGGCGGCCAGATACTCGGCCAGCGCACGGGCACGGTCGAAGTGCGCCCGCATGCGAGCATCGAGCGAGGACAGCCCGCGTTCTAGCACGTCGGTCTCCTCGGCAGACAGGTCAAGCGCAGACGCACCACAGTCCGCAAGCAACGCGTGCGCGCACTCTGCGGCGGCATCCACGCGATGGCGCTTGAGCTGCGAGCGCGCCACCGAAGCGGCAACGAGTTTGCGCGGCGCCACGCCGGCACACACGCGATCGAGCGCCTCGAGCGACAGCACGGCACCCAAGCGCAGCGGATCGCACCCAAAGACGCCCGACACAGTGTTATCAACCACGAGCAGCGCATGGGCCTCACGAGCCTCGCGACCCAGTGCACGAAGGTCGGGCACACGCAGGCCAAACCCGCCGATGGAGTTGACGAACCACCACAGATGCGGCGCGCCAGCATCAAACGATGCATCAAAGCCCTCGGACGCCGCAGCAAACGCCGCAGCAGTAACTGCACCCAGGATAGTGACCACTTTCTCCGCGTCGCTCATGGAATCCCACACGCCCGCCGCCTGCATCAGTAGGGAAAACAGCAG
>USJQ01000105.1 GCA_900554985.1 uncultured Collinsella sp.
GGAACATCTGCATCATCTATCTGGGCTTCGGTGCCGGTCTGGCCGTGTTCATGTTCACCGGCTTTATGAAGAGCGTCCCCATCGAGATCGAAGAGGCTGCCATGATCGACGGCTGCAACCCCATCCAGATCTTCTTCAAGATCGTCTTCCCCATCCTCAAGCCCACCATGATCTCCACCGCCATCCTTGAGACGATGTGGGTCTGGAACGACTACCTGCTGCCCACGCTGGTGCTGGACATCAAGAAGTACCGCACCATTCCCATGGCCATCCAGTATTTCCGCGGAGCCTATGGCCGCGTCGAGCTGGCCCCCATGATGGCCTGCATCATCATCGCCATCATCCCCATCATCATCCTGTACATGACCTGCCAGAAGTACATCATCGAGGGTGTCGTGGCAGGCGCTGTCAAGGGTTAAAACAAGGAGGTTCCAGCCATGCGTGCAAGCGGCATTCTGATGCCCGTCTTCAGCCTGCCGGGTCCTTACGGCATCGGCACGCTGGGAGATGAAGCCTTTGCCTTCGTCGATTTCCTTGCGGCTGCAAAGCAGACCTACTGGCAGATACTCCCCATCGGCCCTACGGGCTACGGGGACAGCCCCTACCAGAGCTTTTCTGCCTTTGCCGGCAACCCCTACTTTATCGATTTCCGTCTGCTGGCAGCGGACGGCCTCCTCACCGAGACTGAGCTGCCCGCGCCCCAGCCGGTGGGTCCCGTCGATTACGGTGCGCTCTACCAGCAGCGGCCCGTGGTGCTCCATAAAGCGGCTGACCGCCTACTGGCTTCCCCCTCCCCGGCCTATGAGGCTTTCTGTGAGGCCCAGAGCGGCTGGCTCGAGGACTATGCCCTCTTCATGGCCGTTAAGGCCGAGCAGGAGCAGGCCGGTCTCTCCGACTGGCCCGACGACCTGCGCACCCGGGAGCCTGCGGCCCTCGCCGCCGCCAAAAAGCGGCTGGCCGTCGAGGTGGACTACTACAAGGCCGTGCAGTTCTTCTTCTACACCCAGTGGAACGCCCTCAAGGCCTACGCCAACAGCCACGGCATCCAGCTGGTGGGCGACATTCCCATCTACGTCAGCCCCGATTCCAGCGACCTCTGGACCCACCCGGAGCTGTTCCAGACCGACGGTGCCGTCCACCTGACCAGCGTTGCCGGATGTCCGCCCGACGCCTTTGCCGCCGACGGTCAGCTCTGGGGCAACCCGCTCTACGACTGGCCCCGCCACGAGGCCGAGGACTTCCTCTGGTGGAAGCAGCGCATCAAACACGCTACTTCCATCTACGACGTCGTCCGCATCGACCATTTCCGGGGTTTCGAGAGCTACTACTCTATCCCCGCCGGGAACAAGACCGCTGCGGGCGGTCACTGGGAGAAAGGCCCTGACCGCGCCTTCATCGACGCCATCCACAAGGCGCTGGGCGAGGGCGGCATCATCGCCGAGGACCTGGGCTTCCTCACCCCCGGCGTCATCGACATGCGCGACAACTCGGGCTTCCCCGGCATGAAGATCCTGCAGTTTGCCTTTGAGGGTACCAACTCGTACTACCTGCCGCATAACTACATCGCCAACACCGTCGCCTATGTGGGCACCCACGACAACGAGACGGCGCGCGGTTGGTTTGAGGGAACGGCCACCCCGCGTCAACGCGAGCAGGCAGCCCTGTACACCCATCAGCAGGCCGGCGAACCCATGGCAGATGCACTCAATCGCACCATCGCCGCCAGCGTGAGTGACACGTGCATCTACACCATGCAGGACCTGCTCAACTTGGGCAACGAGGCGCGCATCAACACCCCTGCCACGCTGGGCGGCAACTGGACCTGGCGCATGCTCGACGGCGCCATCACCCGCGAGCTCGAGCACAAACTCACCGACTGGACCGAGACCTACTTCCGCATCCCGTCGGAAGCCGAAATCGAGCTTCCTCAATAGGAGCTACCGCGCCCGACCCCTCCCCACCGTGCGGACGCGCTTGCTTTTCCCGCGCGAGGCCACCCCAATCCCCTCGCGCGGGCTTCTTATGAATTGCAGACATGAAACAACCCATCACAGGAGAAAACATGCCCCAAATTAACCTCATGGAACTCGCCGAGCAGTCTTTTGGCACCTCGCTCGAGCAGCTCGACGACCGTCGCATTTACAAGCTACTGGTCAAACTCGTGCAGGAGCGCTCCGCCGCCCGCCCGCTCAACAACGGCAAGAAAAAGCTCTATTACATTTCCGCCGAATTTTTGATCGGCAAGCTGCTCATCAACAACATGATCGACCTCGGCATCTACGACGAGGTTAAGGACCAGCTCACCGCCGCAGGCCACGACCTCAACAAAATCGAGGAATTCGAGGTCGAGCCGTCACTCGGCAACGGCGGCCTGGGCCGCTTGGCCGCATGCTTCCTGGATTCCATCGCCACGCTGGGCTTGACCGGCGATGGCGTGGGCCTCAACTATCACTACGGTCTGTTCCGTCAGCGCTTTGTCGACAACCAGCAGAAGGCCGTCCCCGACGAGTGGCTCGGTGAGCAGGACATCCTAGTCGACGATGACCGCTCCTACACCGTCGAGTTCGGCGATTTTGCCGTTACCTCCAAGCTCGTCAACATCGATGTGCCCGGTTACGGCCAGTCCACCAAGAACCGCCTGCGCCTGTTCGACCTGGCGAGCGTCGACGACGGCCTGGTCCCCGGCAGTTCCATCGACTTCGACAAGACCGAGATCGCCAAGAACCTCACCTTGTTCCTCTACCCCGACGATTCCGACGAGCAGGGCCGCCTACTTCGCATCTATCAGGAGTACTTCATGGTGAGCAACGCCGCCCAGCTCCTGATCGACGAGGCCGTCGAGCGCGGCAGCAACCTGCACGATCTGACCGATTACGCCGTTGTCCAGATCAACGACACGCACCCCACCATGGTCATTCCCGAGCTCATTCGCTTGCTCACCACCGAGCATGGCATCGAGTTTGACGAGGCCGTGACCATCGTACGCTCCATGGTCGCCTACACTAACCACACGGTTCTTGCCGAGGCGCTCGAGAAGTGGCCGCTCGCCAGCCTACAGAAGGTCTCCCCTGCCATCGCCGACATTATCGTCAAGCTCGATGAGGTCGCGAAGGCCGAGCACGATGACCCGCGCGTCGCCATCATCGACAAACACGATACCGTCCACATGGCCCACATGGACATCCACTTTGGCTTCTCCATCAACGGCGTAGCCGCCCTCCACACCAAGATCCTGGAGGACACCGAGCTTCATCCGTTCTACGAAATCTATCCCGAGAAGTTCTCCAACAAGACCAACGGCATCACCTTCCGCCGCTGGATCCATGGGGCCAACCCCGCGCTCGCCAGCCTGCTCGACGATGTGATCGGCACCGACTGGCGCAGCACCGGCGATCTGAGCAAACTCGCCAAGTTCGCCGACGACAAGGACGTTCTTGAGCGCCTGGCCGCCACCAAGGTCGAGGCCAAGGCCATCATGCGCCAGTTCATGGCGCTCGAGCAGGGCGTGACCATTCCCTCCAACGCCATCATCGACGTCCAGGTCAAGCGCATCCACGAGTACAAGCGCCAGCAGATGCTCGCGCTCTACATCATCTGGAAGTACCTCGATATCAAGAACGGCAACAGACCTAAGCACCCCGTCACCATCATCTTTGGCGGCAAGGCGGCGCCTGCCTACACTATCGCGCCGGACATCATCCATCTGATCTTGACGCTGTCGCAGTGGATTGCAAACGACCCCGACGTGACTCCCTACCTGCAGGTTGTCATGATCGAGAACTACAACGTCACCGCCGCCGAGCGCGTGATCCCCGCCGCTGACATCTCCGAGCAGATCAGCCTGGCCTCCAAGGAGGCGAGCGGCACCTCCAACATGTAGTTCATGCTCAACGGCGCCCTAACCCTGTGCACGCTCGACGGTGCCAACGTGGAGATTGCCGAGCTCGTGGGCGACGAGAACATCTATACCTTTGGCGCCTCTTCCAAACAGGTCGAGCAGCTCTACGCCGACGGCACCTACAACGCCGGTGCGCTCTACCGCAAGCCCGGCATTAAACTGCTGGTGGACTTCATCACCAACCCGGCCTTTATGGCGACCGGCAATGCCGAGCGCCTGCAGCGCCTGCACGACGACATTAAGGGCAAGGACTGGTTTATGGCCCTGCTCGACATTGAGGAGTACATCCAGACCAAGGAGCGCGTGCTGGCCGACTACGAGGACCAGGACGCCTGGATGCGCAAGACGCTCATCAATATCGCCAACGCCGGCACCTTCTCGTCCGACCGCACCATCTCCCAGTACAACGACGAGATCTGGCACCTGAACTAATTTCACTTCCCTTACCCATCCTCTTGAGAAACGGAGTCGTGGCACCACGGCTCCGTTTTTTGTGCCCGCACGTTATCCTGTGACCCGAATCGACCGAAGAATCTCGATCTGTAACAGCTACTCGGTAAAAACGGCCCCAGCTGTTACAGATTGAGACATACCGGCCCCTCCCCTTGGGTTTATCTCAATCTGTAACATCTAACGTCCGAAATCGGCCCTACCCGTTACAGATCGAGACAAACGACCGGCCAGACAGCCCCAACACAAAGAAAGGCTCCCCTCTCGCCCAGTGGACGGGAAGGGAGCCTTATATGTGACCGCGGCAAAAGGATGGCAAGACCGCAGTCGCCCAAAGTGAGGGCCTGGATGCACCGGGCCTAGATAAGGTTCTTGCCAGATACCTTATCGAAGAGGTGGGTCGCGTTCTTCTCGAACTTGAACCAGATGGTGTCGCCAGCCTTGAGCGCGCCCTTGGCCTCGAGGTCGACGACGGGGATAATCAGGACAAACTGGCCGTCGGGAGCGGTCACGTGGACATGCTCGGTCGAGCCCATGAGCTCGGTCACCTCGACGGTGCCCTGGAGCGCACCCTCCTCGCCCTTGTC
>USJQ01000106.1 GCA_900554985.1 uncultured Collinsella sp.
ATCCACATAAAAGCGGTGACGGCCACGGGCACGCTGTATTCGAGCACAATGCCGCAGACAAGGTTGGGGTTGGAGCCAAAGAAGAGTGACCCCATGGCATACGCCGCGATGGGAATAAGCACCGCCGAGACGAGCAGCGCCAAGACTAGGTGCAACGGACAGCGGAACACGTCGGTTACCTGGTGAAAGGTGTTGCTGAGCGCACCCTGAAACGTCATAAAGGCAAACAAGGTGGGAACGATGGGCTTGAGTACGCCAATCTGTTGGGGAAAGAGCACGCCGAGTGCCACGCAAATCGGAACGATGACCTGCATGTGCCCCGCGAGAAACTTGCCCAGTCCAACCCATTGCTTCATATGCGCTTGTGACTCCCTTTGCCCGTGAACCCGTTTTGAATGGATATGCTAGACGCTCGCATGCGTCCGTGCGTCAGAAACGCTCGAATATTTCGGGGCTATTACCGGCATCGTTTACCGAAACCGCGGCGTGCTGCGGCGATTTGCGTCTGCTCTGCACGGTATAATAAATCCGTTCAACAGATCTGCCTGCCGAAGCGGGCATACACAGAGGACTCATCGCTATGAACCGTGAGAGGTATCGCGGCGACCTGCCCCTAGCGGGGGTGGGCGCCTATGTCATCGCTTAAGACGACGCATCGCTGGGCGGTCGCTCAGCAAAACCCCGAGCTCGAAAAGGAGCTTTCGGCTGGCCTGGGCATTCCCGGGCTGGTGGCGCGTATTATGGTCGCGCACGGCATTACATCCATCGAAGAAGGTCAGCTGTTTTTGACGCCTTCGCTCGATCGCGACTGGGCCGAGCCACTCATTATCCCGGGCATGTCGGTCGTTGCCGACCGCGTCGAGCGTGCTATTTGCAACCACGAGCACATTGCGGTCTTTGGCGATTTTGACGTTGACGGTATTACGTCACTACGCACGTTTGGCGCCGATGTCACGCCGTTTATTCCGCATCGCTTTGACGAGGGCTACGGTCTTTCGCGCGCGGCGCTCGACCGCGTTAACGAGCTCGCTCGCCCCCAGCTGATCGTGACCGTCGATAACGGCATTGCCGCCATGGAAGAGGTTTCCTATCTGGAGAGCCTGGGGATCGATTTGGTGGTCACGGACCATCACGAGCCCTCCGATCAGGTGCCGCAGGGTGTGCCCCTTACCGACCCCAAGCTCGAGGACGAGGGCCCCTCGCGCGAGCTTGCCGGTGCTGGTGTGGCGCTCAAGCTGGTGCAAGTCCTGGGTGAGCGCTTGGGCAAGCCGTCGTATTGGCGTTCGCTAATCGAGGTCGCGGCGCTGGGCACCGTGTCCGACATGATGCCGCTCACGCCCGAGAACCGCGCGCTGGTTGCCGAGGGCATCCAGCAGATGCGCGTAACCGCTCGTCCCGGCTATATCGCGCTTGCCGCGCTCGCCAAGGCGGACCTTTCGAGCATTACGGCGGATGGCCTATCGTTCTCGCTCATTCCCCGCTTAAACGCTGCCGGTCGCATGGCCGATCCCAAGCTGGCGCTCGACCTGCTGCTTGCCCGCGATCCCATCGAAGCAAGTGCACTGGCGGCTGAGCTCGAGGAAATCAACCGCCAGCGCCGTGAGATCGAGGCGGAGCTCACGCGCGATGCCATGGCAAAGGTCGAGAAGACCTATGACGGCGGACGCGCAATCGTCGTGGGTGGCGAGGGCTGGCACGAGGGCGTCAAGGGCATCGTGGCAAGCCGTCTGACCAACCGCTATCACGTGCCGGCGCTGCTGTTCTCGATCGAGGACGGTATCGCGCGCGGCTCTGGTCGCTCGGTGGGCAAAGTTAACCTGTTTGACGCCGTCGAGCGCTGTTCCGACCTGCTGATTCGTCGCGGCGGACATGCCGGTGCGGTGGGTGTGACCATCGAGGCATCCAAGCTCGATGAGTTCCGCCGCCGCCTTTCCGCCGTGCTATCGGAGCTTCCCGCCGAGGACTTTGAAGACACCGACGAGGTCGCCGCCACCGTCGACCTTTCCGAGCTGAATATCGAGACCATCGAGCAGATCTCCCGTCTTGAGCCGTTTGGCCAGGGCAACAAGGTGCCGCTGCTGGCTGCCGAGGGCGTGACGATGTGCGACCGCGCCGTGGTGGGCAAAACCGGCGAGCACATGCGCTTTGTGGCGACCGATGGCGCCGCGAGTGTGCCGGCCATTATGTTCCGCGTGCCGCAAATCGATAAGCTCATCAACTGCGATAGCGCTGTCGACTTGGTGTTCGAGGCCGTTGCCGAGCATTGGCAGGGGCGTGTGAAGCCCAAGCTCATGATCAAGGATGTCTTGGTCCGCGATACCACGCTGCCCAGCGTCGACGATCCGGCATGCGAGCTTCGTCGTGGCGTGCAGCCGGCGGATTCCGGCCTGCGCCTGGAGTCGCGTAAGCGCGAGACGCTCGCCCAGCTTTCCTATACCGAGCTCACGCGCTCGCTTATCCATAGCTTTATCGGATCGAACCAGCCGCACCGCGCGCAGGTTGAGGCGCTCGATGCCTTGGCCGACCACCAGAGCGTCTTGGCCGTTATGGGAACGGGCCGCGGCAAGTCTCTCATCTTCCATGTACATGCTGCGCGCGAGGCTGTCCTTCGCGGACGTGCGAGCATCTTTGTCTATCCGCTGCGTGCGCTTGTTGCCGACCAGGCCTATCACCTCTCGTCGACGATGGCAGCGCTTGGCATTGGCGTTGGCGTGCTGACCGGCGAGACCGTGGAGGCCGCACGCGATGATGTGTTCGCCGGCCTAGCTTCGGGCCGCACCGGTATCGTGCTCACGACGCCCGAGTTCCTATCTATCCACCGTGACCGCTTCGCGCGTTCGGGCCGCATCGGCTTTGTCGTTATCGATGAGGCGCACCACGCCGGCCTTGCCAAGGGCGGCGACCGCAGCGCCTATCTCGACATGCCCGATATCCTCAAAGCCCTGGGCGACCCGGTTGTTATGGCTGCGACGGCCACCGCGACGGCTCCGGTCGTGGCCGAGCTTGCCCGCATGCTGCCGATTACTCGCACGGTGGTCGACGAGACGGTGCGCGAGAACCTGCAGCTCGAGGACGACCGCGACCTTGCGAGCCGCGAGAACCGTTTGGTGTCGATCGTGGCGACGGGGGAGAAGACCGTCATTTACGTCAATTCGCGCGACCAGTCCGTGGCGCTCGCCAAGACGTTGCGCAAGCGTGTGCCCGATTGCGCAACCCATATCGCGTTCTATAACGCGGGGCTTGCGCGCTCCGATCGCCGCCGCGTGGAGGAAGCATTCCGAGACGGAAGCCTCAGCTGCATCGTTTCGACCTCCGCCTTTGGCGAGGGTGTCAATCTGCCCGATATCCGCCATGTCGTGCTGTACCACATGCCGTTTGGCGCCATTGAGTTCAACCAGATGAGCGGGCGTGCCGGTCGTGACGGACAGCCCGCCGTGATCCACCTGCTCTATTCGTCGCGCGATGCCCGCATCAACGAGCGCCTGCTCGACTGCTACGCACCCGAGCGCGACGAACTCGTCACACTCTATCGTGCGCTGCAGACCATGTGGCGCTCCAACCGCGGTAAGACCGGGGATGATTCATTCTGCGCAAGCGATATCGACATCGCGCAGATGTGCCTTGCCATCGATGCTCGCACGCCGGTCGACGAGCGCTCGGTGGAAAGTGGCTTGGGAATCTTCGAAGAGCTTGGTTTCTGTCGCGTTTCGGGGTTTGACGACACCCGTCGCATCGCGATGGCCGAAAACCCCGGCCGTGTGCAATTGAGCAGGTCAATTCGCTATTTGGAGGGCTTGCGCTCGCGCATGGAGTTCTCGGCTTTCCGGAGTTGGGCGCTCGATTCGTGCGCTTCTGATATGCTAGCCAAAGTTAACCGCCCGATCGTACCGCGGGCCTAGGGGAAGGGGACCTCGATGGATGCCGCAGCCCGTACCGCCCATGATTCCACCCTCCAGCCGTTCTCGGAGATGGAGCACTATAAGCATGCCGATGAGCTGCCGCCCGAGATTATGGCGGACAGCTACGACAAACTGGAGCGCCTGTGCCTCAAATATATGAATGTGGACGACTTTTCTAAGGTGGAGCAGGCCTATTGCTTTGCTGCCGAGAAGCACTGCAACCAAAAGCGCCGCTCGGGTGAGATGTACATCAACCATCCCGTCGAGGTGGCCATCATTTTGGCCGATCTCAAGATGGACTGCGATGTGGTGTGCGCCGCGCTGCTGCACGATACCGGCGAGCATACCGAGACCTCGCTTGCCGATGTTTCCGGCCTGTTTGGCGATACGGTGGCCGAGCTCGTCGATGGCGTGACCAAGCTCACCAACATCGAAGTCGACAGCATGGACGAGAAACAGGCGCTCACGCTGCGAAAGATGTTCCTCGCCATGTCCAAGGACATCCGCGTCATCATCGTTAAGCTTGCCGACCGTCTGCACAACATGCGCACCCTTGCGGCCTTGCGTGAGGACCGTCGCCTGTTTAAGGCCCGCGAGACCATGGACGTGTATGCGCCCCTGGCCGACCGTCTGGGCATGAGCTCCATTAAATGGGAACTCGAGGACCTGTCCTTCTTCTACCTTGAACCCGACGCCTACCAGCGCATCGCACGCATGGTGGCGGAGTCGCGCGAGGTCCGTGAGCGCTATCTGGCCGAGACCATCAAGACACTCACCGACGAGCTCAACCGCATTGGCCTGGAGGACTTCCAGATCAACGGCCGTTCCAAGCACTATTGGTCCATCTACCAAAAGATGAATCGCAAGGGCAAGGAAGTTTACGAGATCTACGACCTGGTGGCACTGCGCGTCATCACGCATTCGGTGCGCGATTGCTACTCCACGCTCGGCGCGGTGCATACGCTGTGGCACCCCATGCCCGGGCGCTTTAAAGACTATATCGCCATGCCCAAGGTCAATAACTACCAGATTG
>USJQ01000107.1 GCA_900554985.1 uncultured Collinsella sp.
CGTACGCATAGCGCACCAAGCAGCAAAGGAGCTCCATGGACGCCATCGTAAAGATGCTCGAAAAGCATCAACCGTTCTTTGAGAAAATCTCGAGGAACATCTACCTCCAGGCCATTAAGGACGGATTCCTTGGGTGCATGCCCATCGTCCTCACCTCTTCGATCTTCCTACTGATTGCCACCCTTCCTGGCGTAGTTGGCATCACGCTGCCCCAGCCGCTCATCGACTGGTGCAACAAGCTGTACAACTTCACCATGGGCGTCATGGGCATCATGGTTGCCGGCACCACTGCCAAGAACTTTACGGCTTCCATGAACCGTCGCATGCCCGCCGGCAAAGTGCTCAACGACGGCTCCACCATGGTTGCCGCCCAGTGCAGCATGCTTTTGCTCGCTGTTACGCAGTTCACCACCAAGTTCAACGGCTCCGAACTTTCGGTCTTCGATTGCACCAGCATGGGTACGCGCGGTCTGTTCTCGGCCTATGTCGCCGCGTTCATTACCGTTTGGGTCTATAAGTTCTGCGTCTCGCGCGATCTGACCATTAAGCTGCCCAAGGAGGTCCCAGGCGCCATCGCTCAGAACTTCCGCGACATTATTCCCTTTGGCGGCGCCGTCATCATCTGCGGCATCATCGATGTCGTCGTGCGCAACCTCATGGGCGTTCCGTTCTCCGAGCTGCTTATCAAACTGCTCTCCCCGCTCTTTACCGCTGCAGAAACCTATCCTGGCCTTATCCTTATCCAGGCAGCCACCGCGTTCTTCTGGTTCATCGGCGTCCACGGCCCCTCGATCGTCCAGCCGGGCATCGACCCCATCCGTCTTGCCAATCAGGCCGAGAACCTGCAGGTTCTGCTGGCCGGTGGTCACCCCGCCCACTCCCTCACCTTTAACATGTCGCTCGTGGGTGAGTTCGGCGGCACCGGCGCCACGTTCATCGTGCCGCTTCTGCTGATTCTCTTTATGAAGTCCAAGCAGCTCAAGGCCGTCGGTAAGGCCTCGATTGTTCCTGTTGCCTTCGCTGTCAACGAACCGCTGCTCTTTGGCGCGCCGATGATCCTTAACCCCTACATGCTCGTCCCCTTTGTTGCCGCCGGCTGCGTCAACGTGAGTATTGCCAAGTTCTTTATCGATAACGTGGGCATGAACGGCTTCTCCTTCGTGGTGCCTTGGGCTACCCCTGCCCCCATCGGCATTTTCATCACCACGAACTTCCAGCTTATCGCCCTGGTATTTGTCGCGATTATCATCTTGCTGGACGCCATCATCTACCTTCCGTTCTTGAAGGCATACGATAAGCTGCTCTGCGACCAGGAGGCCGAGCGCGCCGCCGAGCTGGGTCTCGAGTCCGATGGTGCCGCCGCCATCGCCGCCAACGCCCCTGCGCCCGCTGTCGAGCAGGCTACCGCTTCCGTCGAGACGACCGCTGCCGCCGCCGACAGCAAGCCTGTCGCCGATCAGCCCGAGCCCGCTGCCGATGCATCCGCCAAGAAGGATGTCGATGGCCTGAAGGTCCTCGTCCTGTGCGCCGGCGCCGGCACCTCTGCCATGCTCGCCAACGCCATCAAGGAAGGTGCCGCACAGACCGGAGAGAACATCGCTTCCTCCGCAGGCGCCTATGGCCAGCACACTGCCATCATGGATCAGTACGACGTCATCGTGCTCGCCCCGCAGGTTCGTAGCTACTACAACGACATGAAGGCCGACACCGATCGCCTGGGCATTAAGCTGCTCGCTCCCCGCGGTAAGGAATATATCGACCTTACCCGCGACCCCGCTGGCGCCATCAAGTGGCTCCGCGAGAACCTCGACTAGTTCCTCCCTCTGTTGATGCCCGAATCCCCAGTTCGGGCACCTCTCCCTATTCCTATCCCACAGAAAGGATGACTCATGACCAACCCCATGCAGTTCCCCGACGGCTTTGTGTTTGGCGGCGCCACCGCCGCTTACCAGGTTGAGGGCGAGACCCGTACGCACGGCAAGGGCAAAGTGCCCTGGGACGATTTCCTGGCAGCTCAGGGTCGCTTCTCCCCCGATCCCGCAAGCGATTTCTACAACAAGTACCCGGTCGATATCGACTTGTGCCAGCGCTTCGGCATCAACGGTATTCGCGTCTCCATCGCTTGGAGCCGTATCTTCCCCAACGGCACCGGTGAGATTAACCCCGAGGGCGTCGCTTTCTATCACGAGCTTTTCGCCGCCTGCAACAAAGCTGGCGTTATCCCCTATGTCACGCTCGATCACTTCGATACGCCCGAGGCCTTCTACCAGGACGGCGGCGAGGGCTTCCTGACGCGCACGACCATCGACGCCTTTGTCGAGTACGCCAAGTTCTGCTTTGCCGAGTTCACCGAAGTCAAGCACTGGTTCACCTTTAACGAGATCTGGGCCGACGCCTCCAACACCTACATCGAGGGTACCTTCCCCGGCGGCGTCAAAGCCCATCTGGCCGAGGCCTTCCAGTGCGAGCACAACATGATGCTCGCCCACGCCAAGGCCGTGCTGGCCTTCCACAACGGCGGTTTTAAGGGCAAGATCGGCGTCATTCAATCGCTGGAGTTTAAGTATCCGCTCAACGAGAACGACCCCGCCGACATCAAGGCCGCCAATAACGAGCACGTGCTGCAGAACCAGTTCTTGCTCGACGCCACCTTCCGCGGCGACTACGCGCCCGACACCCTCGAGTGCGCCAACCGCCTGGCTGCCGTCTCAGGCGGCGCCATCGAGATCCTGGACGATGATCTGGAAATCATGCGCGAGGCTGCGCTCTACAACGACTACCTGGGTGTCAACAACTACCAGTGCCGTTTCCTGAAGGCCTATGACGGCGAGAACGACCTGCACCACAACGGTACGGGCGAGAAGGGCACCGGCCGCTGGCGCGTCAAGGGCATTGGCGAGCACGTGAACAAGCCCGGCATCCCCACCACCGACTGGGACTGGATTATCTATCCCGAGGGCCTGTTCGATCTGCTCGTCTACATTAAGCAGCGCTACCCCAACTACAAGCAGATCTTCATCACCGAGAACGGCATGGGCTACAAGGACCCCTACAAGGACGGTTTTGTGGACGACCAGCCGCGCATCGACTACATCGAGCAGCACCTGCGCTGGTTGCTCAAGGCCATGGAGGTGGGTGTCAACGTGGGCGGCTACTTCCTGTGGAGCCTGCAGGATCAGTTCTCCTGGACCAACGGCTACAACAAGCGCTACGGCTTCTTCTACGTGGACTTTGAGACCCAGAAGCGCACGCCCAAGGCAAGCGCCTACTGGTACAAGCACGTGGCGCAGACCCGTCGTCTGGACTAGCGGCTCGCGACGAGCGAGATGCCCCGCTCACACAACCTGCCCCCATTCCTCAGCCGGGGGCGGCACGTCACACGGCGCGCCGCCCCCGGTCTTTTCGTTTTTGAGCGAGTCAGAATCCGTTTGTCTCGATCTGTAACATCTGACCCGCGGTTTCGGCCCCAACTGTTACAGATTGAGATGAACGCGCGGGCCAGTTCCCTCAATCTAAATCTGTAACATCTAGCGGGCTATTTCGCCTCCACCTGTTACAGATCGAGACAAACGGAATAAGCCGAGCCGAAAGATCTCGATCTGTAACATCTAGCAGGGATTATCGGTCCTAACTGTTACAGATTAAGATGAACGAGCCGAGCACGTCTACACCCGCAGGTCCTTTACGCTGGAACGCTCGACCAGCACGCCCGAGACGAGCGTACGGCTTCTGGAGCTCGGGGCTTCCAGACCGGCGACGACTTCGTTAAGCGCACGGACGCCCAGCTCGCGGTGGCGAAACTTCACCGACGTCAGAATCGAGTTGGGAATCGTCTTGTAGAGCTCATCGTCGAAGCCGATCACGGACACGTCGTCGGGCACACTGAGCCCTTTGTCACGTAGAGCCATCATCACGCCGTTTGCCATGCAGTCGTTAGCAGCGAGGACCGCCGTACAATCGGGTTTATCGGCAAGCACAAGGCCCGCAGCATAGCCACTATCCGCATTCCAATCGCCTTGCAGAGGCTCGGGCGGCTCAATGCCACGCGTCTCGAGTGCCGCACGCCAACCTTTCATACGGCACTGACTCGACAGCGACTCTTTCTTACCAGAGACGAAGTACACGTTCTTGTGTCCGCGATTTAAGAAGTACTCGCATGCCATGCGCGCGCCGCCCTCTTGGTCGTCACTGACGGTAGAGCAGGTAGGATGTTCCATCGACGTGATAATCACCGTCTTGAGGTCTTTCGGCGCCTCAAAGGTATCAAAGTCATCGACCATCTGGCGCAGGTTAAAAATCATGCCGTCGACGGGAAGCTGCGACATCCTACGTGCCGCTTCGGCAAGGGTCATCTTCTCCCCCGCCCGCTTTTTAATCATCGTGAGCGCAAAGCCTCGCTCTGCGGCGGCATCCGCGATACCGTCAATCATGTCCACGTTGCCGCCCGACAAGTGGAACAGCACCACGCCGATGCACCCGTAACGGCCCAACTTGAGTGAACGCGCGGCAAAGTTGGTCCGAAACCCAAGCGCCTCCATGGCCGCATGGACCTTATCGCGCGTCCTCTCGCGCACGCTATCGGGCTCATTGATCACACGAGACACCGTCTTGAGGGAAACACCCGCGGCAACCGCCACATCGTTCATCGAGACGCTTTTCTTGTCCATCGTTGCCACTGCTTCTCCAGTCGGTTCCCTATCGATCGTTCCTTGCGTTCTAGCATACACTACCTGCTCGGTTTTCAAATTTGCCGTTTACCGGACAATACCAACCGTTCACCCGTAAATCCTTGTTGCTCTTCCAAAAATGTCTTACGTTGTCATTAACGAAATGACAACGTTGTCATTTCGCAATGCCTTCCTTAAGCAGGAAGGTTTCCGGGCAGTC
>USJQ01000108.1 GCA_900554985.1 uncultured Collinsella sp.
CTTCCTTTGGAGTTTGAGGACGAGCGTCTGTCCTCGCAAGAGGCCAAGCGTATCCTGCGCGAGCAGGGACTCAACGAAAAGCAGATGAGGGGCAAGATCGACATGATTGCCGCCAGCCTGTTTTTGCAGACGTGGCTCGATCGTAAAAACGAGGAGGTTTCGCATGCCTAGTGCTTCCGATCCGCGCCAGCCGAATCGTACACAGCAGCCGGCGTCGCGCCCTGCCCAGCCTGGCCAGCGTCCGGCACAGCAGACGCAGCGCGCAGCTCAGCCTGCCGCGCGCCCGGCGCAGTCCTTCTCTCGTTCGGCCCAACCTGTTCAACGGACGGGTCAGCAGCCTTCTGCTCGTTCGGTTCAGCATTCGGCTTCTCACGCGGCTCAGCAGCCCACTGCTCGTACGGCCCAGCCTGCAGGCGGCACCCGCTTTAAGCAGCAGGCACCTACCCAGCGAACGCAGGCCCCCCAATCGCATTCGCATCACGCTCGTGGTTCGCATGGCGTTGCTCCGGCGACCCGCTCGAGCTACAACACGCATGCTCGTCGCGGTGCTCAAAAGAAAAGCTCCCCGGTGCCTATGATTATCGGTGGCGTCGTCGCCGTGTTGGCGCTTGCCGCGATCGCTTTCTTTGTCGTGCCGGCCGTCAAGGGTTTCTTTGCCGGTGAGGATACGAAGGTTACGGCTGGTCAGCAGGTTACGGTGACCATTCCCGATGGTGCTTCGGGCGATACGATCGCCTCGATTCTCTCCGAGAACCATATCGTCGAAAATCCCAAGGATTACTATGCGGCGGTGAAAAAGCTCAACGCCGATATGTCGCTCAAGCCTGGTGATTATTCGTTCACCACACTCATGGATGCGACCAAGGTTGTTCAGCAGCTCATGGAAGGCCCCAACGCGGGCTCCAATGCGCTGACTATCCCTGAGGGCTTAACGGTCGATCAAGTCGCCGACCGTGTGGCCCAGGCCTACGACAGCATCTCTAAGGAAGACTTCCTCAACCAGGCCAAGGCCTCCAACTACGTGGACGACTATAGCTTCCTTAAGGGCGCCGCTAACGACTCGCTCGAGGGTTTCTTGTTCCCCAAGACCTATTCGTTGGGTGATTCGCCGACGGCCGATGGCGTGATTCGCGCTATGCTCGATCAGTTTAAGACCGAGTACAAGTCGCTTGACTTTGCGAGCTGCGAAGCCAAGATCAAGGAACGCTACGGTGTGGAGATGTCCGACTACGACATCGTCAACTTGGCCTCTATCGTTGAGCGCGAGGGCCTCAACGCCGATCAACGTGCGCATGTGGCCTCGGTTTTCTACAACCGCCTTGCCGGCAAGCTCGATGGCCTGCGCTATCTCAATAGCGATGCGACTATGATGTATGTCACCGGTGGCGAGGTTACCGCCGACGACCTGCAGAGCGATAGTCCGTATAACACCTATAAGCATGAGGGCCTGCCGCCCACGCCCATCTGCTCTCCGTCGCTCGAGGCGCTCAAGGCCACCCTTGAGCCGACCGACTCTGATGACCTGTATTTCTACATTACGCAGGACGAGGAGTACTTCTCGCAAACCTACGAAGAGCATCAACAGTCTTGGAATTAGTATGAGGATTTTTAGCCCCAAACGTTACGTTGCCTCGGTCGATCGCATCGACCTTAATACCCTGTGGGCCGACGGCAAGCGCGCCATTCTGCTCGATCGCGATAACACCTTGGTGCCGCGAGACACCGAGCAGGTTCCCGCCGCGGTTTCCGCTTGGCTCGACGCCGCCCGCGCCAAAGGCTTTAAGCTGTGCATGGTGTCCAACAACTGGCATCGCGACCAGGTCATGAGCTCTGCGCGCGAGCTGGGACTCGAGGCCATCAGCCACGCCATGAAGCCGGCGCCGTTTGCCCTCAAGGCGGGCCTTAAGCGCCTCGGCGCCACAGCCGGCGAGGCGGTGCTGATCGGTGATCAGCTCTACACGGACGTGTGGAGCGGCAACTTCGCCGGCGTCGATACCATCCTGGTAAAGCCGCAGGCGACGCAGGACCTGTGGTATACGCAGATCTTCCGTATCTTTGAGCGCCGGGCCCTGCGCGACCTTCCCTGCGAGGAATAGGTCTCGTCATGTCCCAGCACATCAAACACGGCTGCGACCATATCTTCTTTATCGGCTTTTTGGGCGCGGGCAAGTCGACGCTTGCGCGCAACGTGGGCACCATGTTCAAGCGGCGTTTTATCGATACCGACCGTCTGGTCGTGCGCCGTTGCGGCAAGTCGGTAACCGAGATTTTTGAGACCGAGGGCGAGGATCGTTTTCGCGAGCTCGAGACCTCGGCGCTCCGTTCGCTCCAAAGCGAGCGCAGCCTGTTGGTTTCGTGCGGGGGCGGTATCGTCGAAACGCCGGTGAATATTGAACTGATGCACGAAATGGGTACGTGCGTGTACCTCGAGGGCGACTTCGAGGATTCGATTCGACAGATTCGTCGGTCCGACACGCGCCCCGATTTCCGTTCGCCCGAGCATGCTGCGCGCCTGTTTGAGCATCGCCGTCCGCTGTATCGCCAGGCCGCCGACCTTACCCTTGATATTCGCAACAAGTCCTTCGAGGACGTTTCCTACCTTTGTGCCGAGATGCTTTTGGAGCGTGGGCTGCTATGATTCGTCGTCAACTGATCAATTTCCAAAACCGCAGCGTCGATGTCCGTGTCGGATTGGGCGCGTTCGATGAGTTGTCGCGCATGTTTGCCTCGACTGTGGGCAAGCCTAAGCGCGCGATGGTCGTTTGGAACACCGCCACATCCGAGCGTTTTGGTGAAGTCGTCGAGCATGCGCTGGTCGACGCCGGTTTTGCCGTGTCGCCGCTAGTCCTCGAGGTTTCGCCTGCTGGTGCCACGCTGGCCGATGCCGATGCGATCTTTGGCGCCCTGTCTGCCAACGGCGTTACCTGCGACGATCTGGTTGTCGCCGTTGGCGATGCCGCAACCTGCTCGGTTGTTAGCTGGTGCGCCAACCAGTGGTGTGGCCGAACCGAGTGCGCGCTGCTGCCGACGACCTTCGACGCCATGCTCACGGTCGCGACGACCATGAAGCCGCTCGTCGCCTCGCCGGCGAATGCGCTTCCCGCTATCGCGTTCCGTCCTGAGCCGGGCTTGGTCGTGTGTGACCTCGACCTTGTTCGCGAGGCGGACCCCGAGTACCTCAAGTTCGGCTATGTGGTGCTTGTTGGCACCATGCTTTCGAGCAGCAAGTCCCGCTGGAATCAGTTTACTGAGACCGTTCCCGAGATTCTCGCGGGCGAGGAGGTCGCGCTCGTCAATGCAGTTCAATGGTCTCAGACTGCCCGCAAGGACGTACTGATGGCCACGAACCCGAGCGCCCGCCATGCGCTCGATTTTGGCAAGACGGGGGAGCGTACTCTGCGCGCTTGCTTGGGCGATGCTGCTTCGCAGGTTCCTGCCTATCAGCTGTTATCCGAGGGCATGCGCTTTGAGGCGCGCCTAGCACATGATGCCTGCGACTTCGATATCGATTACGTCTTTGAGGTCGATGACTGCCTGGAGGACTTTGGTATCGAGGAACTTGCCTTCGATCTGGAGCCTGCCGCATATATCGAGGAGTTCCGCAAGCAGCAGTTCGCTCGCTCGAACCGCAGCATGTTGCCGCTGCCCGCGGCACTTGGCGCCATTCGTCTAACGAGCGTTGAGGACGAGGTTCTTGAGCGCCATACTCACGCCTACTTGGCTTCACGCAAAGAACTTCTCTAAGATTTATTGACATCCATTGTCTTTCGTATCATGTTGAGGGGCGGGTTTTCAATCGGTTGCGGATCGCATGCGATTTCGTCGTTCGGTTGAGACCCGTCCCGTCTATATAGAGACAACAAGAAAGGAATCTGCATGTCTGAGTTTGCTGCCGGTCCTGCCGGTCGTATCGAGCGTGTCCGTGCCCTGATGGCCGAGCGTGGCTACGACGCCATCGTGGTGCGCGACGAGGCCAACCTTCGTTGGCTTACGGGCGTGAAGGGCGTCTTCGACTAAACCTTCGAGTTCCCGCACGCTGCGTTTATTACGGTCGACCAGTGCCAGTTCCACACCGACTCGCGCTACCTCAACAGCTTTGAGGAGAACACGCCCGCCGGCAGCCCTTGGGTCTACGACATGGACGAGGGTACCATTCCCGGCTGGGTCGCCGGCAAGATCGCAGCCAACAAGTGCCGTGTCTGCGCTGTCGAAGACGATATGCAGATTAACTTCTACCAGGGTATTCAGCGCGGCCTGGAGGACCGTTCCGTCGCCTGCATGCTAACGCTGATGCACGACGACATCCGCAAGATGCGCGCCATCAAGGATGCCGAGGAGATCGAGCTCATGCGCCATGCGCAGTCGATCACCGATGCCGCCTTCCAGCATATGCTCGGCTTTATTAAGCCTGGTATGACCGAGAAGCAGGTTCGCAACGAGCTCGAGAACTTTATGTTCGCCAACGGCGCTGACAGCCTTGCCTTCGGCTCCATCGTAGCGAGCGGTCCCAACACCGCCAACCCGCATGCCGTGCCGAGCGACCGCGTGATCGAGAAGGGCGACTTTGTCCTCATGGATTACGGCGCGGGCTACTGCGATTATCGTTCCGATATGACGCGCACCGTCGTGATGGGCGAGCCCACGCAGGAACAGCTCGACCTGTATGCGCTCGTGCGCCGTACGCACGAGGAATGCGTCGCCGCCATCCATCCGGGCGTCGAGGGCAACGACATTTTCAAGCTTTCCAAGAAGATCATCGGCGATGCCGGCTATGGCGATTACTACAACCATGGTCTGGGCCACGGCGTGGGCATCGACATCCACGAGCTGCCCAACTTCAACCGCAGCAAGAACACCATCGAGATCCGCTCG